>JBHPLC010000001.1:0-112764 GCA_042564455.1 Candidatus Zhuqueibacterota bacterium
ACGGATATCATTTTGATGAATATAAAACGCCACAGGCGCTTAAACTTTTAAATTAGAAGAAGGGAACATGGAAAAATCTAACTCGTTGATGGAAAAAATAGTCTCTTTATGTAAACGGCGGGGTTACATCTTCCAGTCAAGCGAAATTTACGGTGGAATAAACAGCTGTTACGATTATGGTCCGTTGGGTGTGGAATTAAAAAGAAACATTAAAGATGCGTGGTGGAACGCAATGACAAGAAACAGAGACGATATTGAGGGTCTCGATGCTTCCATATTAATGCATCCGAAAGTCTGGCATACGTCGGGACATGTGGAAGGTTTTACCGATCCATTGGTTGACTGCAAGAAATGTAAAAGCAGATACAGAGAAGACGAACTCGATAAAGATAACTGTCCCAAATGCGGAGGAGAATTAACGGATGCCAGAAGCTTTAATCTTATGTTCAAAACTTTTATGGGGCCGGTTGAGAGTGATGCAAATACAGTTTTTCTCAGACCGGAAACAGCGCAGGGTATATATGTAAATTTTATTAATGTTCAGTCATCATCGCGAAAAAAACTTCCTTTCGGTATAGCACAGATCGGAAAAGCTTTCAGAAATGAGATCACACCGGGAAATTTTATTTTCAGGACCAGAGAGTTTGAACAGATGGAAATGCAGTTTTTTGTACATCCTTCTGAAGATGAAAAGTGGATGGAGCACTGGAAAGAAGAGAGGATGAAATGGTATTTACGGATCGGTCTGAATGAAAATAAACTTAAATTCCATGAGCATGGAGAAGGGGAACTGGCTCATTATGCAAAATCCGCATTTGATATTCTTTATGAATTTCCCTTCGGCTGGCAGGAACTTGAAGGTATTCATAACAGGTCGGATTTCGATCTGTCAAGACATCAGGCAGAATCAAACAAGAAATTGAGTTATTTTGATGAAGGAAGAAAAGAGAGGTATATCCCATATATAATTGAAACATCTGCCGGATGTGACCGGACAATTCTTACTGTTCTGGTAGACGCATATGAAGAAGATGAAAAGAGAGTTGTTTTGCACCTGAGCCCAAAGATCGCACCGATCAAAGTCGCGATATTCCCATTGGTCAAAAGAGACGGAATGCCGGAAATGGCTCGAAAAGTTTTTGAAGATATTCATACTGATATGCGGGCATTTTACGATGACGGTGCAGCGATCGGAAGAAGGTACAGAAGGCAGGATGAGATTGGCACTCCATTTGGAGTAACAATTGATTCTCAGTCATTAGAGGATGGGACAGTAACTCTTAGGGATCGTGATTCAATGGCTCAGGATAGATTCCCGGCAGATAATATCAAGAGTATTTTAAAAGAGAAAATGTCATTGTAGATCCATATTACATTATGGTGGTAGTTGTATAAAATGGATATTAACTTGAACATATTAGACGAATTTGTAATACAATCCGGAAATATTGTGTGGGGACCGCATATGCTGATTTTACTTATCGGCGCCGGATTATTTTTAACTATTCGCCTAAAAGGAATTCAGTTCTCCAGGTTTCTCTTTTCAATAAAAAATGTTTTATTGGGAGCCCGGAGAAAAGACGGTTCGAGTGAGAAAACAGGTGATATTTCCCCGTTCCAGGCATTAATGACCTCTCTTGCAGCTGCTGTCGGGAATGGAAATATTGCTGGAGTTGCCACTGCTATTGCTCTCGGCGGGCCCGGTGCAGTATTTTGGATGTGGGTATCTGCGGTTGTCGGAATGGCTACAAAATTCAGCGAGGTAGTGCTTGCGATCCACTACCGCAAATCTAATCCGGACGGTACAATGCTGGGAGGACCCATGCTGTATCTTCTGGATATTTTCAAATGGAAAAGAATAGGGAAAATACTTGCTGCCTTTTTTGCTTTTGCAATGGGAATGAAAGCACTGTTCTCTACTTCAATGGTACAGTCAAATTCAATTGCATTGGCACTCGAAACACATCTTGGGATCACAAATTGGGTAACAGGTATTTTACTGGCATTTGTTACATGGATCGTTATTATCGGGGGAATAAAGAGTGTTGCTAAATTTACGGAGATCCTGGCTCCTTTTATGTCCATTGTATATATATTGGGAGGATTGTCGGTTATTGCAATTTACTGGCAGGCTGTACCTGATGTATTCAACATGATATTCTCTGATGCATTTACAGGAACAGCTGCAACCGGAGGATTTGCCGGGGCTACGGTAATGAATGCTGTCCGGTATGGTGTGGCAAGAGGCTCTTATTCCAATGAGGCGGGTATCGGAAGTGCAGCGGTTGCACACTCTTCTGCAAAAACAGATGAACCTGTTAAACAGGGTTTGATAGCAATGATGGATGTTTTTATCGACACCCTGGTCCTATGCACTTTATCAGCATTTGTAATACTTTTAACAGGTGAGTGGCTGTTAGGCACGACAAGCACGGAATTAGTGACATCTGCCTTTGTGAATTCATCTTTACCTTTAGGAGGCTGGATTGTTGTATTAAGTTCTATTTTATTCGGCTATTCATCTTTGATCTCATGGCCATATTTTGGAGAACAGGCGTTTGCATATTTATTCGGATTCTGGATAAAGAGATATTATAGATGGGCATTTTGTGTAGTAGTTTTTCTGGGAAGTATTGTTAAAGTTAATACAGTATGGTTGATAGGTGATACATTAAATGGGCTGATGGCGATTCCAAATTTATTGGGGCTGCTTATGCTTAGCGGAATTATAGTTAATATTACAAGGAAATATTTTGAAAGTAAATTAATAAAAGTATAAATCTGGAGGAATTATAATGTCAGAGTTTACCATTGACCTGAACAATGTTGAAAAACATTGTGAAACAATTTATGAAGCGGTGATCGTTACAGCAAAGAGAGCGAGACATATTCATGATAGGATGAGTGAAGAGCTGAAAAAACAACTGGGTGAGGTTGAAAACGAAGAAGACCTGGAAAATGAGGTTGTTGACAGAGCAAAAATAGTCGGAGAATTTGACAAAAGAGACAAACCGGGTATAGCGGCACTAAACGAATATATAGATGGGAAACTTCATCTGAAAAAAGAATAACGTTATAAATCGGCGAGACCTCTGATTAAAGGTCTTTTACGAAGTGATGAGGCGTTAATCTCCGGTATCTTGACAAATTATCTTTTATGTATGTAGCTTTGCATGTAGGACAGCAGTAAATGTTTGTTGTCTTATCTTTTATTCTATCAACTATTTGACCGATTATCTCAAGATTGTTATTGTGGCACATCTTAGCTCCGTTTTTAATTAATTCTTATCTTAGATATCGGTCAATTCTGATAATTTGTTTAGAAAACCGGAGATTAATTTTTTACTGAAAAAATACAGGAACGTAATAAAATGATCGCAGGCATAGGTGAATTGCTCTGGGATATTTATCAGGGTGAAAAGTTTCTGGGCGGCGCTACTTTCAACTGTGTTCATCATGCACAGCAGCTTGGATATGAGGGGATCATTATATCAAGGATAGGGAATGATCAATCAGGGATAGATTTGCTTAATAAAATGAAACAAAAAGGATATAACTGCGATTTTGTTCAAATTGACAAAAAAAATGAAACAGGATATGTAAATATTGAATTAGATGAGAATGCTGAACCAAGATTTACATGTTCTGAAATTGCGCCTTATTATTTCCTGGAATGGGATGATAGATTTGAAGACCTCTCCAATAATCTTGATGTTGTCATCTTCGGTACATTTTCACAAAGAGAAAAACAGGCTGAGGAAATAACGGAGAGGTTCCTGAAAATAAACAGCAAAGCACTGAAAGTATTTGATGTAAATTTCCGTGAGTGGAACAACAATGTAAAGAAAGTTACTCTGAATTGTCTGAGATACACTGATGTTCTGAAGATCAATGAGAATGAACTGATAAAACTGCAGGAACTCATACCGATATCCTCCAGCGAACCTGTCAGTTATCTGAATGGTCTGATCAGTAAGTACAAACTGAAACTTGTATGCCTGACTTTAGGTGAATGGGGAAGCTTTCTTTCCGATGGTCAATATAATGTTTATTGTCCGGGAGTTAAAATACAACCTGTTGATTCTACCGGTGCCGGTGATGCTTTTATTACAACATTGACAATAAAACTGAATGAAGGATGCGATCTTAAGGATGCCGGATCATTTGCTAATCTTGTTTCTTCTTATGTGGTTACTCAAAAAGGTGCTACGCCTGAATATGATATCGGAAAAATATATGATTTTGCAGGATCGATGGAAGAATTTAATATTATTAGTGAATTTAAGGATTATTTGTGATTTTAAAGATGAATTCAGAATTTTCCCCGGATCGTCTAAAACTTAAACAGCTTTTTGAACATACCTCCTGAAGCGTCTATCATTTCCTTTTTTACAAAGTCCGCATATTTTCTGTTCTTTTTGGAAATAAATTCTCTGTATTTACTCTCCAGCATATTTTTGACTTTGTCAGCAGGAAGCTTGAACTCAGTAAGTATTTCTTTTGAGATAACGAGGTTGTTTTTTAGTAATTGTTTCTTAAAAACCAATAATTGAATGGATGAGGCTTTGTCCTTCGGCAGGTGATAATCTTTAGACACTTTTTTTGCAAGACTGTACTGCCTCTTATAAATATGCTCTTCATATGATTTCTTTACTGCAGGTTCAACTAATTTCGGGGGGAGTTTATACTTTTTCATTAATGAATAACATACTTCAAATATAGTTTTTTCCATGTGATAGTTAAATACAGGAATAATTACTTTGTATAATTTCTCATTGCTGAGCTGAAAAGTTTTCTGAATATAATTTGCGTTGTCATATGAGCCTTTTTCAAACCTTTTCTTGAATTCGTCTAAAAGCAGGTCGTTAATTTTACTCTTCGGCAAGTTTGATTCTGCAATTAATTTTTTAGCATCATCAAATGAATTTCGCTGAATCTGTCGTTTTATTGTCTGAAACAGGGCATCGGTTATCTTCGGATTTGAAATACCGTAACTTTTACCAAGCTGACAAGCCATCTCAAATCTTTTGCGTTTCAGGTTTAATTCTATCGCATCTTCAACTGTTTTTTTGATCCTGTCTTTCGGAATCTTAAAATCTTTTTCTAACTTGAACGCATCCTGATATTTCTGCAGTTTTAGTTTTGTATTAAAGGCGTTTACTGCAGAATCCAAAAACAAACCTGGAGACAATCCAAAACCTTTTATTAGCCATGCGGCAAGTTCAAATTTATTTTGACGAATTTTATAATGGATTGCTTTTGTTAGGTATGATTCAATATCACCGGTTGGAATTTTAAAAGTCTGCTTGACTGAAACAGCTTCTTTGTATTTTCCGGAAGATATTTTTAAAATACAATCCTCAAGGGCATATTTCATAGCCTGCCCGTTATCACCGGTCTCTTTAAAGAATCTGGCTTTCAGCAGATTATCTTTCCCGGCAAGTATCTTTTGTCTTTGTTTTTCGAGGTCTGTCATATTCAGGTTTCAAATAATTGTATAATATATTCATCTTTTTAATAAAAACAAATTAAAATTGAATATTTTATGCATTGCATTTTGTATCAATTATGTATAAATTTAACGTTTTTTAATTTATGAATTATCAAAAACCGCGCGTTATTAAAACAAAGTGAGATTTATGAATGATTTTAAAAATGAAATTATCAGCATAATCGAAGCTATTAAAAAATATCAGACATTTGCGATTACTTCACATATTAATCCTGACGGTGATGGTTTAGGTTCGGAAATTGCCTTATATCATCTGCTGAAATTCTATAATAAGGATCCGAGAATAATTAATGATGCCGAGCTTCCGGATGGATACAGGTTTATGGATCCCGAAGGAAAGTATTTCAATTCCTATTCAGAAACGGAAAAGAAATACCTGCTGAACTGCGATGCTGTTTTTGTTATGGATATATCGGAGATACATCGACTTGGAATTGTAGGTGAAATAATAGAAAAAAGCAGCGCATTCAGGATTTGCATAGATCACCATACTTCAAATAATTTCCCAGCAGATATAATGCTTATAGATGAGAATGCTGTATCAACAGGTGAATTATTGCTGAAGCTCATTAAGAGATCAGGAATGCCCATATCAAAAGAAATAGCAAATGCTTTATATATATCAATAATGACAGATACCGGTTGTTTTAAATTCAGCAATACAAACTCAACTGCTCATTCTCTGGGAGCAGAGTTACTGGAATTGGGCGCAAGTCATCAGGAATTACATTACCATTTGTATGAGACTGATTCCTGGCCAAAAACCAGGCTTTTTGCTAACGCTCTTTCAACTCTTGATCACTCTGAAGATGGAAAAATTGCTTGGATGCAGATCACTAAAGATATGCTTATAAAGAGTGATGCTGATTATTCTGATATTGAGGGATTTGCTGAATTCTCCAGGAATATTAAAGGAGTTTTGATCTCACTTCTATTTGTTGAGCATCCTGATAACAAGATAAAATTGAGTATCAGATCAAATAATTCCGTAGAAACACATACTCTTGCAAAAAAATTTGGAGGCGGAGGGCATAAAAACGCTTCTGCTGCTGTTATTGAAGATATTTCGATAGAAAAAGCCATGGAAACTGTAATAAATGCGGCAATTCAGTTTATAAACAATATGTACTAGCATTAAATAGGAATTATTATTGTTTTTTTTGCGTTTTATTTTCTTATATTATATTTGTCAATAAATCAGAAGTTAAAATTAACCAAAAAGTATTATCAGATAGATCGCAATAATTATGGAAGATTTAATCAAAAAGATTTTAGAAACAATAGGTGAAGATCCGAGCCGTGAAGGATTGATAAGAACTCCAACAAGGGTGACTGAAGCATATGAATATTTTACGACCGGATATGATGTAGATATTGATAAAGTTGTAAATGAAGCAGTATTCCATGAAGACTACAATGAAATGGTAATGGTAAAAAAAATAGATATGTTCAGTTTATGTGAACATCATTTACTTCCGTTCTACGGTTTTTGTCATGTTGCATATATACCTGACGGTAAGATTATCGGATTAAGTAAAATCCCCAGAATAGTTGATGCTTTTTCTAAAAGACTTCAGGTGCAGGAACGGCTGACTCACCAAATTGCAGAAAAGATCAATGAAATTCTGCAGCCTAAAGGCGTTGGCGTTGTTATTTCTGCAAGACATCTTTGTATGATGATGAGGGGCGTAAAGAAACAAAACACAGTTGTCACAACAAGCAGTTTGTTGGGATCATTTCAGGATAATTTACAAACCAGGGCTGAATTTTTAAGTCTTGTGAATCAGGCTCGTGATAAAGACTGACCTCTTTAATGATTAGATTGAATTTGTTTATATGTTTTCTAAACAAAAAATTTAGTTGATCCAAAAATAAAAAATCTTGTAAATTAAAATATATATCATTATTTTCAATCAGTATTGTATTTCCAGTAGTTGTATTATTTATAATAAAAGTCCTTCAATCCCCTGATAATTAGCGATTCTCATAAAATAATGAGGAGGTGCTGTGGGAAGATTTATCTTTTCCGTTAGCTATGAAATCATTCCTGAGAAACGTGATGAGTATCTTGAATTAATGAAGAAGATAACTTCAGAAATTAACAAACAGTCCAACCAGGAGTACACTTTATTTGAAGATGCTGAAAGGCAGAACTTCATGACTGAGGTGTTTTTCCTGAAAAATGAGAAAGATATCGATGAAGTAAGGAGGCTTCAGGAAAGTACTGAAGATTCCTTTTTTGAGCAAATAAGCTCATATATCAAAAATCAGGATCAGGTCGCTTTACGTACTTATATAGAAATTATTTGATCTGCAAAAAGTGAATTTACTGATTTATTAACCTCTTAAACACCGGCCGCAGAAAAATATGTGTTCAAGTTGTGGCGGACACTATTTAGTATATCCATATTAACTAATATCATGGAAAAAAACAGCAATATTTTAACAGAGCTCAAAAAGCTCAAGGCAGAAATACGTAAACACGATCATTTATATTATGTTAAGAATGATCCGATAATAAGTGATCATGAATATGATCTGCTGATGAAAAGTCTTCTGGAAATCGAGAAGATGCATCCGGATCTTATAACTGAAGATTCTCCCTCACAAAGAGTCGGGGGAGCGGTTACAAAAGAGTTCAGGACAGTATCTCATGATCGTATTATGCTTAGTCTGTCAAATACATATTTGAATGATGAACTATTTGATTTTGACAAAAGAGTTCAGAACCTTTTACAGGGAGAGGCTTATAAATATACAGCCGAATTGAAGATAGACGGTGTAGCGATCAGTCTGCATTTCAAAAATTATAACTTCGATGTCGGGCTGACAAGAGGTGACGGGAGGCAGGGAGATGATATAACCGTCAATCTTAAAACTGTAAGATCCATACCTCTTGCAGCATATCAGGTGGAAAATTTTCCGGAGAATTTTGAGGTTCGCGGTGAAGTCTTTATTGAAAGTGATAAATTTACTGAATTAAATGAGAAACAGGAAAAAACCGGCGAAAAAACTTTTGCCAATCCAAGAAACTTTACTGCCGGTACACTGAAGCTGCAGGATTCCTCTATTGTGGCAAAGCGTCCTTTAACTATGTATGCATATTCTCTGATACTGCCTGAAGGTTATATAGACCTGATACGGACTCAATGGAAATCGCTTTCCATACTTGAAAAGTTAGGCTTTAGAGTGAATCCGAACAGAAGCCTTTGTGCCAATATTGAGGGAGTAATGGATTTCTGCGGAAAATGGTCTGAAAAAAGACAGGAACTTCCGTATGAAATTGATGGTGTTGTAATCAAGGTCGATTCGCTTTCACAACAAAGTAGAATGGGAAACACTGCAAGAAGCCCCCGCTGGGCTGTTGCATACAAATTTTCTGCGGAACAGGCAGAAACTTTACTTAATGAAGTGACATGGCAGGTTGGAAGAACAGGAACGATCACACCTGTTGCTAATTTAGAACCTGTTTTTCTTGCAGGATCAACAGTCAGTCGTGCAACCCTTCATAATATTGATGAAATAGACAGAAAAGATATACACTCTGGAGATATGGTTATTATTGAAAAAGGCGGAGATATTATTCCGAAGATAGTGCAGACTATCACTTCGAAACGGTCTGCCGGTTCTGAGAAAGTAATCCCCCCCGAACATTGCCCTGTTTGTAATGAACCACTGGAAAAGAATGAGGAAGAAGTTGCATTAAGATGCAATAATATTTTGTGCAAAGCACAGGTGGCAAGAAGGATCGAACATTTTGCATCAAGAGGAGCAATGAATATTGAAGGTTTAGGTGAGGCTGCAGTTGACCAGTTGATACATAATAATCTTGTCACCGATCCGGGGGATCTGTATTATCTGAGAAAGGAAATGTTATCCGGTCTTGATAGAATGGGTGACAAAAGTGCTCAGAATCTTTTGGATGCAATAGAAAAAAGTAAAAGTTCCACATTGGAAAGAGTTGTTTTTGCCCTTGGAATAAGATATATTGGTATAAACTCGGCAAGGATATTAGTTTCGGTGTATAATTCGATCGACGAATTATTTTCTGCTGATCTCGAAAAGCTTGTTTCAATAGAGGGAATAGGCGAAAAAATGGCAGAGAGTATAGTCAGATTCGGAAAAACAAATGAGACAAATATTCTGTTAAAAAAACTTTCCGGAGCAGGAGTCAGGTTAAAAAAAGATTCAGATCCGGAAATCAGAAATATACCGAAAATATTCGACGGCAAATCTTTTGTGCTGACAGGAAAACTGGAACATTTCACAAGAGAGGAAGCTTCTGAGGTCATTAGAAAATATGGAGGTAAAGTAACCGGCAGTGTCAGTTCAAAAACAGATTATCTTCTTACAGGTACGGATCCGGGTTCAAAATTGAAAAAGGCAAGGTCTTTGTCAGTTTCTGTTATTGATGAAAACAAATTTATTGAGTTGACTCGATCCGACAGGTAAAATAGTCATTGATTTTTCAACTAATTAGTAGTATATTTTCCGCAATTTACAAATTGATTGTTACGCCTGATTGACAGAATTTCAGGATGATCAGGTAATAATAAAGCTGTCTAATAATTATGGATTATTTATGAATGAAAAAGAAATCAGAAAGCTGATCAATATAGTACAGGAAACAGGCATACACGAATTAGAGATAAAGAAATTGTGGGGTAAAAGAATCAGGATAGTTAGAAATGGTGTGATGACGTCCGCAAATATACCTGAAACAAAGAGTGAAGTTCATACTCAGACACCACAAAAAAGTGAATCTCCTGAATCGCCGGAGAAGGATTTTTCACAGTATACTGAAGTCCGCTCTCCTATGGTCGGCACGTTTTATCGTGCTCCCGCTCCGGGTGAAGCGCCTTTTGTGTCACGTGGTGATTCGGTCAGAACTGGTCAGACTATGTGTATTATTGAAGCAATGAAAGTAATGAATGAAATTGAAGCTGAGGTTAGTGGTACAATTGTAGAGATTCTCGTTGAGAACTCCCAGCCAGTAGAATTTAACCAACCTCTTTTTTATATCGATGAAAGACAGTAAATATGCGTCGTATTAGTATCGAAACCCTAAAACCCGGTATGAAACTTGGATTACCGATTAGGGACGAAAACGACAATATTCTTCTTAACAGGCAAGTTGTTCTTACAGAGAGGTATATACAGCGGTTAAGACAGCTTGATTATCAGGCCGTATATATTGCTGATCCCGATCTGATAGATGCTGAAGTAGAAGATATGCTGTCAGATGCTACCCGCGGAACAACTGTCAGACATCTTAAGAATGCTTATAAAAAAGTTGATGATATTATCCATAAATTCAAAAATGAATCTATAGATAAAATCAAGAAAAGTCTGCAGGCAAAAGAGGTCAGAAGAGCAGTTGCATCCAGTGGTATTCATGCAGGTACATCAAGAGTTGTGGACAATATTTTGGACGAAGTAGTAACCTCCGCCGCTCTTAACGGACTGAATTCACTAAAAACGCATGATAATTATACATTTAATCATTCTATCGATGTTACGGTAGTGGCTATAATGCTGGGAAGAAAACTGCAGTTTAACGGCAGGCAGCTTCAGGAATTAGCAGTGGGAAGCCTGCTTCATGATATAGGGAAGGTCTTTATTCCGAAAAATATTCTGAATAAACCTGACAAACTGACGGCAGATGAATATGTTTTAGTTAAAGAACATGCTACTTTAGGGTATGAGCTGTTAAAAGAATCTATCCCGATTCTGCAGTCACATATTGCCTTTCAGCATCACGAAAGACAGGATGGTTCAGGTTATCCGCGCGGGATAACCGGATGTAATACTCTTAACAGGTCAAGCACTTCCAATTTAATATCATTATATGGTGAAGTAGCCGCCATTGCGGATGTATACGATGCTTTAAGTTCTGACAGACCTTACAGAACAGCTGTTCTCCATGACGAAGTAGTAGATATGATAAAAGACAGTGCTTATTCTCATTTTAATGCGGAAATGGTTGAGAAATTTCTAAGTATAATTCCAAGATACCCGGTAGGAAGTTCATTCAGGGTTACAACTGGGCAGTATCTGGACCATTTGGGTGTGGTAATAAAACTTAATGAAAACGACCTTGACAATCCAAAGATAAGGATACTTTTTGATAACAAAGATGACAGGATCGATCCAATCGATATCGATCTGGCTAAAAGATTTGATGTCAGGATTAAATTGATATATGCTTAATAATTTAAATAAATTTAGATTTAGTTAACCGCAGACTGTAGTACATGTCGTTTTCCGGAAAAAAATATAATATGTTAACAAAATTACTGATAGCTAATCGTGGTGAGATTGCCTTAAGGATCATCAGGGCATGCAAAGAATTAGGGATTAAATCCGTTGCTGTCTTTTCTGAAGCTGACAGAGATTCACTGCACGTCAGATTTGCGGATGAAGCAGTCTGTATTGGTCCTGCACCTTCTAATGAAAGTTATTTAAATATTCCTCAGATAATTGGCGCTGCTGAGATATGTAATGCAGATGCTATTCATCCCGGTTATGGTTTTTTAGCAGAGAATTCGGATTTTGCTGAAATTTGTGAAAGAAATGAGATAAAATTTGTAGGTCCTTCAGCTGAAATGATCACTTTAATGGGGAATAAATCTGTTGCCAAAGAAACAATGCAAAATGCCGGAGTACCGGTTATTCCGGGAAGTGATGGAGTAATAAAAGATGCGAAAGAAGCGGAAAAAATTGTTGAAGAAATTGGACTCCCGGTTATCCTGAAGGCTGTCGCAGGCGGCGGTGGAAAAGGAATGAGAATAGTCCGGACGATGGAAGAATTAAAGAGACAGTTTGCTGTTGCACAAAATGAGGCATTAGTGAATTTCGGCAACGGTGATATATATATAGAAAAATACTTTATCAATCCGCGTCATGTTGAAATCCAGATACTAAGCGATGAGTTTGGTAACGTGATTCACCTGGGTGAAAGAGACTGCTCCGTTCAAAGGCGTCATCAGAAATTGATCGAAGAATCCCCTTCACCGGCATTGACTCATGAAATACGAAATAAGATGGGTGAGGTAGCTGTTAAAGGGGCAAAGCATGTAAATTATGCCAATGCAGGAACCATTGAATTCCTCTTTGCAGGTGAGAATGAATTTTATTTTATGGAAATGAATACAAGGATTCAGGTTGAGCATCCTGTTACTGAAATGGTTTGCGGTATAGATCTGATTAAGGAACAGTTAAGGATCGCCGCCGGAGAAAAACTGGATATTGTACAAAATGATATAAAATTTAACGGTTTTGCCATTGAGTGCAGAATTAATGCTGAGGATCCTGAAAAGGGTTTTATACCTTCTCCAGGTGAGATAACAAGTTTTCATCTTCCCGGGGGGCCGGGGATCAGAGTTGATACCCATGCTTATGCATCCTATACCGTACCTCCACATTATGATTCTTTACTGGCAAAACTTATAACTCATGGCAATTCAAGAGAAGAAGCGGTCGGAAGGATGGAAAGAGCTCTTGAAGAATTCATAATTGAAGGAATCAAAACGACTATACCTTTTCATCAAAAGGTAATAAAAAATAATAAATTCCGAAGTGGAAATTATCATACAGGATTTTTGGAGGAAATGCAAAATGGAAATTAATATCCCTGCAGATTTACTTTATACCCGTGAACATGAATGGGTCGCAATGGAAAGCGATGATGTAGCGGTTATAGGTATAACTGATTATGCTCAGGATCAATTGGAGGATATAGTATTTATTGAACTTCCGGAAGTAGGATCGGAAGTCAAAGCGAATGATGCTTTCGGTACAATTGAAGCTGTTAAAGCGGTTGAAGACTTCTTTGCTCCGGTATCGGGAGAAGTAGTCGATGCAAATAACAAGTTGGAGGATAATCCCGAACTCTGCAATCAGGATCCTTATAGTGAGGGATGGATTGCAAAAATTAAGATCTCCGATAAAACTGAACTGGACTCATTAATATCTGCTGAAGAGTATCGGACTTTGATACAATAATCCGGATTTTTCCGAAGCATAATGAGTGTTTAAATAACATCTTATTCGAATTTTATACAAATATTACAGTAATTGAGAGGAATTTATGCCTTTTATTCCGAATTCTGATGAAGACCGTAAAAAGATGCTCGAAGCTCTTGGTGTCTCTAATATAAAAGACCTGATAACAGGTGTCCCGGAAAAATATATAATCCAGGATAAATGGGAAAATGAACCAGGAATATCCGAAAGAGCTGCATTGAAATATCTGAGTGATCTTGCAAACAAAAATGTCGATGACTATATTTGTTTTCTTGGCGGGGGAGCCTATGATCATTATATTCCGGCTGCCGTAAATTATGTGACCAGCCGCGCAGAATTTGTTACAGCTTATACACCTTATCAGCCGGAAGTCAGCCAGGGGACTCTGCAGTCGATCTATGAATACCAGACAATGATCTGTGAATTATCAGGTATGGATATCAGCAATGCTTCCATGTATGACGGTGTTTCTTCAACAGCGGAGGCAGTATTATTGGCTACTGCATATCGAAGACGCAATAAAATTCTTATTGCTGAAAACTTACCGGTGAATTTTCAGAAGGTTATAACAACATATGGTCACGGAAGAGGAATTGAAATAATAAAGGTTCCATGCCCGGACGGTACAATTGATATAAGTGCATTACAAGAGTTAATGACAGAAGAAACTGCCGGATTGGTTCTGCAATATCCGAATTATTTCGGTAACATAGAGCCGCTTGAAGAAATAAGCGAACTGATCCATTCTAAAGACGGATTAATGATCGCTTCTGTCAATCCGCTGGCTCTCGCTCTTCTGAAATCACCGGGAGAATGCGGAGCGGATATTGTGACAGGTGAAGGTCAGGTTTTTGGGAATTACATGAACTGGGGCGGACCATATCTGGGAATACTGGCTGTGAAAAAACCTTTAATGAGGAAGATACCCGGAAGACTTTCCGGAAGAACAGTTGACATGAAAGGACGCCAGGGATTTGTACTGACCCTTCAGACACGGGAGCAGCATATAAGAAGAGAGAAAGCTACATCCAATATATGCACCAATCAGGGTTTGATAGCGCTTAGAGCATGTATGCATATGGCTTTGCTGGGTAAAGAGGGTGTAAGAGATGTTGCAGCACAGTGTGTTAAAAAGGCTCATTATCTATCGGAAAATATCTCTGAAATACCCGGTTTCTCGTTGAAATATGATAAGGCTTTCTTTCATGAATTTGTTGTTAATTGCCCTGTAAAAGCAGAGCATATCTGTGAGAAACTGCTTGAAAGAAAAATATTTGCAGGGATCCCGCTTGATGATATGGGAGATCCGAACGGATTATTGATCGCAGTTACTGAGAAACGCACAAAAAACGAAATGGATCTTCTTGTAGAAAGTTTTAGAGAGTTTTCCAAATAAATGTAGATATAAAATGAATATTTCAGACGAGGAGTAAGAATAAATGCCAGAACCAATTATTTTTGAATTCAGCAGTCCCGGCAGAAAAGGATACACAATTGATGATCTGGATGTGCCTGAAAAAGAAATAGATAAACTGATACCAAAAGATTTCCTGCGTTCCGAGCCTGCGAGATTACCGGAAGTAGGCGAAAGCGAAGTAGTCCGTCATTTTACAAGATTATCACAAATGAACCATCATATCGATAAGGGATTTTATCCGTTGGGATCATGCACAATGAAGTATAATCCTAAGATCAATGAACAGACAGCTTCTTTGCAGGGTTTTCTGGGTATTCATCCTCGTCAAAAGGAATCAACTGTACAGGGGTGTCTGGAGATACTATATGAAGTCGAGAGATTATTATGTGATATTACGGGACTAAAGGCAACGACAACTCAACCTGCCGCCGGATCTCACGGTGAACTTACCGGAATCATGTTAATGCTCAAATATCATGAAAAGAAAGGAAATGATAAAAAGGTAATACTGATCCCGGATTCCGCTCATGGCACAAATCCTTCAAGTGTGATAATTGCCGGATATAAAACTGTTGAGGTCAAATCGAATGAAAAAGGAACTATAGACCTTGAGGATTTTAAATCCAAGCTTGATGATGATGTGGCCGGAATGATGGTCACAAATCCAAATACCCTGGGTATATTCGAAAATGATCTTGCTGAGATAGCCGAACTTCTTCATGAAAAAGATGCTCTGCTTTATATGGACGGAGCAAACCTGAATGCCCTGCTTGGCATAATTAAGCCGGGAGACCTCGGTGTTGACGTATTACATATAAATCTACATAAAACATTCTCAACTCCGCACGGCGGAGGCGGTCCCGGGTCCGGTCCTGTCGCAGTTTCGGATAAACTTGTTGATTTTCTCCCTGTTCCTGTTATAAAAAGATCAGGAGACACATTCACTTTTGATTATAATAAGCCTGATTCAATAGGAAAGATACATGGTTATTTCGGAAACTTCGGAATAGTTGTCAGGGCTCTGACATATATGAGCATGCTCGGCAAAAGAGGGATGAAGCGTGTTAGTGAGAATGCCGTTCTGAATGCTAATTATCTGCTGTCACTGGTAAGGGATGACTTTGAACTGCCTTTTAAATCACCAGTCATGCATGAATTTGTCCTGTCCGGTTCAAGACAGAAGGAAAAAGGCGTGAGAACTCTTGATATTGCAAAGAGACTTCTTGATTTCGGTTTTCATGCGCCGACTACATATTTCCCCCTTATAGTAAAAGAAGCATTGATGGTGGAACCGACTGAGACTGAAACAAAAGAAACACTTGACTGTTTTGCATCAGCCTTAAAGCAGATAGTTAAGGAAACAGAGGAAAATCCTGATCTGCTGCATGAGGCGCCTGTTTCTACACCGGTTTCAAGATTAGACGAAGTAAAAGCTTCAAAAGAAGTTGATGTCAGATACCCTTTTGATAGTAAATGAAATAATTTATCCTCTATAAAGGAGCTGAATGTGTTAAATAAGGAATTTTTAGATATATTAGCCTGCCCGAAATGCAAAAGTGAAAAAAAGATTGTTAATGAAAAAGGGGAAGAAGAGACTGAAGAAATTGATCTCGAATATGATGAAGAAAATAAATACCTGATCTGTAATAACTGCAGACTGAAATATAAGATTGAAGATGATATACCAGTTATGCTGATAGATGAGGCAGAATCATTCTAAGCTTAATAAAAAAAGGATTCTCGATCGAGAACCCTTTCTTTATACTTATATAATTAATTCTATCCTGTTGTAAGAACATTCTTTCCGATATACAGCTTATTGACTCCATCTTCCATATAAACAAGTGTAGGCGGTGCATCTTCTCTGCCCCTTACGTTAGCACACCCTAATTCTCCGTCTTTGTTCAAAGCAACAAATTTATCGTTAAAATCTACATTTCCGTCATAATTATCAATTATTCTCTGACAGACAGCTTCGCATGCTTCCTGCGGAGACATTCCCTGTCTCATAAATTCAACTAACAAGAAGCTTCCGCAAACTTTGATTACTTCTTCACCTCTCCCTGTGGCTCCTGCTGCACCAACTTCATTGTCGACATATAATCCTGCACCAATAATCGGGGAATCGCCAAGTCTACCGGGGATCTTCCAGGCAAGGCCGCTTGTGGTTGTGATTCCGGCAATATCTCCAGCTGAGTCAACTGAAAGGACATTCACAGTACCGTGGATCCTGCCGTCCTTTGTATAAGCATACTCATCCAGATATTCATTATCCTCCTGCAAACCGCCGCCGTCTTTTTTAATCGGCGGGAACCAGTCATCTCTGTCACTCAGGTTCTCTTTCCAGTTCAGCCATGCTAACCGGGCTTTTTCCGTTAACAGGTTCTCTTCTTTGAAACCGTGCATTTTGGCAAACCTGAGAGCACCTTGTCCGATAAGCATTATATGATCAGTCCGCTCCATAACCAGGCGTGCAACAGAACACGGTGTTTTGATATTCTCCAAAGCTCCCACGGCGCCGAAATTATATGTTTTGCCGTCAATGATCTGTGCGTCAAGCTGAACAACACCGTCTTCGTTCGGCAGTCCTCCATAACCGACGCTTGTATCTTCAGGATCAACTTCAATGGTGTTTGCACATTTCTCGACAGCATCTAAAGAAGCACCGCCGGAATTTAGTATATCCCAGGCTGAATTGTTGCCGTTTTCTCCTAATTCATTTCTGTTTCCGGGTCTGCCGCCGTGACTGTTCAGTATGATCGGTCTAATTTTTACCTGTCTTTTGGTATTTTTTCCAAAGACTGTTCCTGTATTAGAAAGTAATGTCAAACCTACACCAGCCGTTCCGGTCGACTGTAAGAATCTTCTTCTGTTTATTTTACTGCTCATATATACCTCCCGAAATGAAAATTTATTAATTGTTTTTCATTTTTTGATTAAATATCTTTCAAATCCCAGGGATTCCTCTTCAGCAAGTTTTTCAATTTCCTGAACTGTTCTGGGAATGTTCTCTGAGAGACGAATATAACCGGTTTCTGTAATAAGGAAATTGTCCTCGATCCTTACACCGAATCCTTCTTCCTTTATGTATAGTCCGGGTTCGATAGTGAATACCATGCCCGGCTCTAAGATTCCCATTCCTCCAACATCATGAACATATAATCCGATGTTATGTCCGATACCGTGATAGCAGTATTTTCTGACTTCCGAGCGGTCTCTGATCATCCCCAGTTTTATTAATCCATCGGCAAGTGTGTCCATCCCTGTTCCGGTTGCTTCATTAAAAGAAACACCGGGTTTGAGCTTTTCAGCTGCAGCCGTGACCGCCGCTAAAACTATATTGTAGATATCCTTTTGTCTTTCAGTAAATTTTCCGCTAACAGGTATTGTCCTTGTTATGTCTGCAGTGTACATATTATATTCAGCGCCGATATCTATTACTACCAGATCCCCATCCTGCATCTTTCTGGAGTTTTCACTCCAGTGGAGGATACATGTATTTGGTCCGGAACCGACGATAGAATTGAATCCGGCACGTTTTGCACCGTTAATATGAAAAACATGCTCAATAATTGCCTGAAGCTGGAACTCAAACATTCCAGGCTTGATAGATCGTGCAGCTTCTTTATGTGCTTCTCCGGTAATATTCACCGCAGTCTGAATTGTTTCAATTTCGTACTTAGATTTGATCCTTCTCAGCGGATTTACAAGTCCTGACGGTGATCTTATATCAAAATCAGATCCTTTTTCACGAGCTTTTTTAAATAGATCTTCATCAACTGTTAACGGGGAATGCAGACCGGATGATCGTTCATAATCCATATATAATAGTGTAAGTCTTCCTGACAGGATATTTTCAAACTCTTTCTGAAATTCTTCTGAAGGTAAAACACTGCCGAATCCTAATTTATCTTTTCCGCCTTCCAGTCCTAATGTCTGAGCTTCCCAATCCGGGTTGCCGGTCTGCTCCATCATGAATAATGTTTCAGTATTTCCTCGGAATCTGCCACCCGGAGCAACCATGATAAGCGCTCCATTAGGTTCATTAAGTCCTGTAAGATAATAGAAATTGTAATCTTGTTTAAAATCATCAAACTCTCCGGTACCTTTGTTTCCTTTGATCACTAAGACGCTTCCGGGTTCCATTTTTTGCAGTATAATTTCACGTCTTTGTTTTAGTTCATCCGGACTTTGCGCAAGGATATATGAATTGTCAGCAGAGTATAAAATTGCAAGAAATATTAAGAATATGAAATTGATTTTTTTCTTCACAAAATCCTCCGCATAAATATTTTGATAATTATTTGAAAGTGCTTGAAAATCTTTGGAATGGTTTTTAAAATAATGCTGTTTAAAATATACAAAACCCTTTTTTGCAAGTCAAGGTATTCCTTGACATGTGAATATAGAGACTAAATTAAAATAACCTTGAAAAAATTTGATTTTTCTCGATTTATTATATATATTCATTTAAACTGCGCCAATATATTTTACTTTTATATACAGGAGGTAGAAATTGGAATGTCCGATCTGTAAAGAATTTGACGAAAAGGACAATTTTGCCTGTCCTAATTGCAATAGAGAGAACATTTGCGGTTCTCATTATGATTTTGATTTTCTTGTATGCTCAGAATGTGCTGATAAAATGAGGCCGGCTGTTAAAAAGAAAGCTGATGTAGCCAAAAAAGCTGCTCCCGCTGCTGAAGGTGAAAGTGATGGGACAGATCCCAATGAAGTCTTTTATGTTCAGAAAGTCAAATGTCCTGTTTGCGGAACAGGAGGTGAGCAAAAATGGTTCAAAGCAAAAACATATTCTGAAAGAAATGTGGATATTGATAAGCATCCTCAGAAATACATGTGGACTGACAAAGCATATGAAATTTTCCATCCTCCGCTTTATTATATGTGGAATTGCAGCAACTGCAATTATACCGATTCATATGTGGAATTTGAAAAACCGGACAAGGATCCATTCAGTAATTTTCGCAGGCTGAAAGATGTTTTTGTTGATCAATATCATGATGATCTGCGTATTGAGAAAATAATTGATAAGCTTGGCGAGAATATTAATTATGAAAAAATGAATTATTACCAGGCTATAAAACTTCATCTTCTTGGAATATTTATTCAGGAAATGATGGAAGATGAAGAGGATAGGGATTATTTTAAAATTGGACGCTACTATTTGCGATTAGGGTGGCTGTACAGGGAGCTGAATGAGAAAGAAGAGTCTAATAAGAAGATCAAGAGTACACTGGAGAAACTGGTAATGTTCCTGAAAAAGGGATGGCCTGATGTTGTAGATAATGAAGTGGCTTCCATGAAAAATGCAATTACCAACCTGAACAAAGCTTTTACTCATTCTCATGCAATCAAGAGTGTAGTCGCTGAGGTTGATCTTCTGATGCTGATAGCAGGAGTACATTTAAAGATAGACGAACAAATGGAAGGTCTGAAGCTTTTGAATACAGTACTTGCCAGGGGACAAAAGACAAAACAGATCCTTGAAAGAAAACTCAAGGAAGCAGAAAAAGCTGAAGTAGCCCCACCGCCGGAAGAATTAAGAAAATTCGATATACAATTGAAGAAACTTGATGCACTTATGGGAAATGCCCGGGATACGATCAGCGATATAAAATCAGAGCAGATGAAAAAAGAGAAGAAGAAAGCTTTGGCTATAATGAAAAAGCTCGGCGAAAGGCCGCCTCAGGAAATTCGTGAAATCTTAATCAAAAAGGGGATCGATAAAAGGATAGCGTTGCAGTTAACTCCTGAAGAAAAGAAGAAGTTTCTCGGTCTTTTCTAAAAAATTATAATAATTCAAAGCGACAAAAGATCATTATGCATAGAATAATTATCCCGGCTCAGGCACAAAAGAATATTTCGAAGTTAGTGAAACAAAAAAAACGAAAGATCAGACGGATAATTGTTCTTTTAGTGGTGCTAATTGCTGCATATATATTCGGATTCGGTGATTATGGCTATTATCAGTACTACCTGCTGAAAAGTGAAGAAAAAGAACTTGTAAAAGCATTAGATGAATTACAGGCAGAAGCCGAAAGTCTGGCAAAGGAAATAGATCTTTTGTCTAAAAAAGATCTGGAATACCTGGAAAAAGTTGCCAGAGAAGAGCATGGATTGGTAAAACCAGGTGAAAAAATCTATCAATTGACTCCCAATAAAAACCGGTGATTTTACGGTTTAATAAATAAATCAAAATATGCTGATTATAAAAGAATCGCATGTCACAACTGTATTTGTAACTATTGCGATTCTGTTTTTTTGTTGGTCCCCCTCATTTTCTCAGGGATTAATAACTCCTGAGAATCCACAACTTCAATCTCCAAAGAATTTGAATTTTGATCTTGATTATACCCAGAATAACAATATCTACCTATGGAAAGGTCTTTCCTCATGGCAAAAGAGCTTCTCAAGAGGCAGTTTTGTCTTTCAGAACGATTTTGATATTAACAGAATAAAGAGCCGTGTGTTTCAGGATAAATGGAAGGATTCGAACAGGTTAAATGCACAGATGGTCTTTGCCTTAAATGAAAAGGTAACAACTGTCCTGAATCTTAATTCCAACTATCTTTCAGATAGACAGTCCGGTTTCTTAAACAATATTACAGAGCATAATTTAAAACTTCAGTTACCAGTAAACTTATTTGAAAATGTCTATTCAGTACCGCTGGTTGGTGTAAAGTGGGATAAAAGGACAAATAATGCTGATAAAGGTTATCAATATGGAATGGATGTTAATTCTTATGAAAGAACAATAGGCGGATACAATACAGAAGCCATGGTCTATTACCTGACCGAAAACCTCAGCAGCAGAAAAAACAGCACTCAGCGGTATTCTTTATCTGTGAACAGGATGTTCTATGATGAAACTGCGGATACTCTTAACTATATGCAGACTATTCAAAGGCGGGATTATTATGTGTCTGTATTTGGAGAACGTGAAACAAGAAAAGAGAACATGAAGAATTTACAGAACTCCCTGACCTACAAATTGTTCTCGAGGACAAAACTAAAAATCAATTCCGGAATAATGGATGGAGTTGTTGATATTATTTCAAGTGATAGAAACAGATATATAAAAAGAAAAGACAGGGAATTGAGTTTTGATATTTTTTTAGATTCTAACATCAACAGGCATTCCGGAAGACTATTTATTAAATATAAAAACTCAAGACAAAGGCATTTTGCGGAAAATGACAATAATTTAGTGTTTGGATCTGTCCCTTATGACATCCCGGACAATTCCAGGAAACAGCTTGCTGTCGGATTATCCATGAACGGAATGTTTGCGAAAAAGCATAATTATAAATTCCGGTCGCAAATTGAGAAATTTCAATATGATACTCCATTAGATACGGATTATTCTGACCGGGATGAAATCAGATATGTTTTTTCCGGTACTTATTCATATATATTTAATCCGGATCTGAAAATATCAGTTAATGGTCTGGCAAGTCTTGAGCATCTGATATATATATTTGGCCAGAGAAGCGCAGATAACAACTGGAACAGAGTGTTTAAGACAGGAACAGTAGTAGAGTATGCCAACCGTTCAGATTTAAGGATCAGAAGTGAATATAGTGTGCTTGCAAATTATGTAGACTATGATTTTGACGATCTGTTTGTACAGACCAGAAGTTTTGTATTCAGGAAATTTCTTATGAGACAGACCTTATCTCTTCCTGTCTCTTATAAAAGCAGAATCGAAGGAAATTTCAGTTTTGAAATTGAAGAAAATGGTTTGCTGAGATGGGATGAATTTGTTCAGAATATACTTTTCAACAGGAAGATAATTTCCAGCTCCGTAAGCTATAACTATATGTTATTAACGAATTTTCAGGTGATTCCCGGTATTTCCACTTTTTCAAGATCGGAAGAGCATCCCCAAGCGCAGACTACCGGTAATTTCAGGAACCGGTGGTCAAAGATCAGAGATTTCGGAGTGTCGCTGGATATGATATATTTCTCGAGTCAGTCCTCACAGATAAAGATAAATCTGTCCAAAAGATTTATCAGAAGGGGAGATGTAAAAGAAAACTTTCAATATGTCGATCTTTCTTTAAATTGGTTTTTGTAAACGTCAAAGATTTTTCGTATATTGATACTTTGTGCAATAATTTGGATGTGAGTAAAATTATATGATTTTAAATATATGATCGGTATGAAAAGAAAACAATATTCAATGGTGATCCCGAGTGATCTTAATAAACTGCAGGATGTCGAAAGTCTTGCAGAGAAAGTGGCGGATCAGGCAGGATTATCAGATGAAAATAAAGATAACCTTGCAATAGCAGTTACCGAGGCAGTTAATAATGCTATCATCCACGGAAATAATAGTGATAAGAATAAAAAAGTGTCGATCGATTTTCAGATAGCAAAAAATGATATAAAAGTTATAATTAAAGATGAAGGAAACGGTTTTAATCCGAAGAATCTCAACAATCCTACAACTCCGGAGAACCTTTATAAGGAAAGCGGAAGAGGAATATTTATATTAAGAACAATTATGAAAAAAGTAGATTTCGATTTTTCTTCTAAAGGGACTGTAATTATAATGACCATGAAAATATAATGTTATCAGTTATAAAAATAAAAAACCCCGGTTTATTAAACCGGGGTTTTTTTGTTTGGGGAACTTTATTAATACATTCCGCCCATACCGCCCATTCCTCCGGGAGGCATCGGGGGAGCTTTTTCTTCTTCAGGTTCATCAGCGATCACTGCCTCGGTCGTCAGCATGACACCGGCAATACTGCAGGCGTTCTCGAGAGCAACTCTTGCAACCTTGGTAGGATCAATAACACCCTGTTCAATAAGATCACCATAGTCATTGTTAAATGCATTATATCCGTAGGCACCTGTGTTTTCTTTTACCTGATTAACAACAACAGATGCTTCCATTCCTGCATTAGTAACGATCTGACGAATGGGTTCTTCGAGTGCTCTTCTTACGATCTCGACTCCAATTGCTTCGTCTCCTTTTAATTTTAGTTTGTCAAGGGCATTTACTGTTCTCAGGAAAGCGACTCCGCCGCCGGGAACAATACCTTCCTCAACCGCAGCACGTGTAGCATGAAGTGCATCTTCCACACGGGCTTTCTTTTCTTTCATTTCAACTTCTGTTGCAGCTCCGATATTAATTACTGCTACGCCGCCGGAAAGCTTGGCAAGACGTTCCTGCAGTTTTTCTTTATCATAATCAGATGTTGAAGCATCGATCTGGTTCTTGATCTGACCGATTCTTCCTTTTATATCAGATGCTTTGCCGCCGCCTTCAATAATTGTTGTATTGTCCTTATCAACAACGATCTTTTTAGCAGAACCAAGATCAGCTGTTGTAATATTCTCAAGTTTAAAACCGGTCTCTTCTGATATCACACGGCCGCCTGTAAGAACTGCAATGTCTTCCAGCATTGCTTTACGTCGGTCACCAAAACCCGGAGCCTTGACAGCACAGACTTTTAGAGTGCCGCGAAGTTTATTCACTACTAATGTAGCTAAAGCTTCACCTTCAATGTCTTCTGCAATAATGATCATAGGTTTGCCCATCTGTGCTACTTTTTCCAGGACCGGAAGCAGGTCTTTCATTACGCTGATCTTCTTATCATGAATAAGGATCAACGGTTCTTCCATTTCAGCTTCCATCGTATCGGAATTAGTCACGAAATAAGGAGAAAGATATCCGCGGTCAAACTGCATACCTTCTACAACCTCAAGGCTGGTTTCAGTTGATTTTGCTTCTTCAACAGTAATAACGCCGTCTTTTCCGACCTTTTCCATTGCATCAGCGATCAATTCACCGATCGCCTGATCATTGTTTGCGGAAATAGAACCGACCTGAGCGATTTCTTTTTTACCGGGAACAGGTCTGCTTAATTTTTTCAGCTCACCAATGATCGCCTGAACGCTTTTATCAATTCCTCTTTTCAGATTCATTGGATCAGCGCCGGCTGTAACATTTTTAATTCCCTCAAGCAGAATGGACTGTGCAAGAACAGTAGCAGTAGTGGTACCGTCACCGGCAACATCACTGGTCTTTGAAGCGACTTCTTTAACCATCTGAGCGCCCATATTCTCAATGGGATCTTTCAGTTCGATCTCTTTGGCTACGGTAACACCGTCTTTTGTTGATGTCGGTGCACCAAACTTTTTATCGATTACCACATTACGACCCTTAGGGCCTAATGTGACTTTTACTGCATCTGCGAGAGTGTTCACACCTACTCTTAAAGCAGTGCGGGCCTCTGCATCAAATTTTATAATTTTTGGCATAATATTTACCTCCTAAATGATCAATTTATTAAACTATCCTAAAATCGCGAGAAGCTCGCTTTCTCTAATGATTAAATACTCTTCACCATCAACGGTTACTTCAGTTCCGCCATATTTGGAATACAGAACTTTGTCACCGACTTTGACTTCGGGTTTGATCAGGCTTCCGGAATCCGAATACTTACCGGGACCAACAGCCTTAATAATACCTTCCTGCGGTTTTTCTTTAGCAGTATCAGGTAAATAAATACCGCCTTTGGTCTTATCAATCGGGTCAACAGATTTAACTACGATCCGATCAGCAAGTGGCTTGATCTTCATATTAAAACCTCCTACCAAAAATAATTTAGTGTTAAAAGTGAATTTTAATTTTATTTAAACTCAGATACATGCTTAAACATGATTATTATTAGCACTCTCTTATAGTGAGTGCTAAATAATACATTAATATTACGTAAAAGTCAAGTGAAATTTTAATAAATTATTGTGCTTAAAAAGAGAGTTTGCGTGCTGGATGTCTCTATACGTATGTCTCGTATATTTTTTTAGCCTGAGGTCCGATCATTCCGATGATCTCGCGTGTTTTGCAGGAATAATCCATACCCATAACAGGGACATGTTTTGGAGGTTTTGTATCAAAAAGTGTCTCTATGAAAGGAAATTGTAATATAATTGATTCAGGTAAATAGATCTGACCGCTTACGGCGGATTTGCCGATACCCCTGGACGTTAATGCCGGTTTACCTGAAATTGATGTATATGGGTATTCATTTTTCGGATGATCCATTAAGTTGACATCTCCAAAATCAAGACCAAAACCGATCTTCCATGAATCATCATGATAAAATTCCCAATTTCTGTTGAGCTTATTTAAAATATATCTCATTCTTAAAGCTGCTATAATTGAATTTTTTATGGCTTCAATAGGACTCCTTGTAATTGTATATGCATAGGAAGCGCCGTTACCGGTAAATCTGTCAATAACACCATCTTCTGAGGTTATAATATCGGTGAATACAGAGACAAGGTGGTTCAGGCATTTTCCGAATTTTTCCTGTTCGTTCTTCATTCTCAGGATAATGCGGTCTAAATTTTTTATTGCAAAAAATCCTACTGCTGCTGTTTCAGTATGCCCTGAAGTGACTTTTTCTAAAGCCAGTTTAGTAACTGACGGCATAGAACCGTCCTGCTCAGATTCATCGATCTGTTTTCTTGTATAAGAAGGGAATGAAAATTTACTGTATCCTTTTTTGGATATTTTTGATTTGTGGATCTTTATTTTCATGTCAGCCATATTCAATTCCCGCTTTTTGAGATATTTGTTCGTGAGACTATTATATAATTTAAAGGATGGTGATAGAAGTATAATAAAGATGAAAACAATATTTTACCCTGATTTTTATGGATAAATAAAATCTTTCCCTGTAATTTTGTATTTAATCCTGAAAACCTTATCTGCTTTGGTTGTGGCAATAATATTAAATGTTCCGGTTTTTCCTGCATCAAGCGTGCTTGTGCTTATTTGTCTGTCCAGAAATATTTGCCGTCTACCCTGTATGTAGGAATTTACTGTTTCCAATACTTGTCCTTCGTGGTCAAGAAGAGTGAACTCAATCTTAATAAAGTGTATCGGAACCTTTTCCTTATTTATTACTTTTCCGATAAAACGTTTTCTCCCGAAATAGTCCTGGGTCTCTTCTAATTCGCCGGATATTTCAAGTTTCGGATTTTTTATCTGTTCCCTTTCTTTGACCTGAGCAAATACACTGTTATCCGGGATGAATATAATACAGGTCATAACGGTTATCAGTATGACTATTAATAAATATTTAACAATATTTTTATTGTTCATTTTACCGGGAATTTGTTTTACTATCACACTATATTTTCATCTTAATTGTTCCCAAACTTTAATATAGAGGCTTGTTTTTTAGATCCGGACACCCTATAATTCGGAAATATTTATGCAAAATATGTGTATTTTTTGTTGACAAGTGAACATAAGTTCATTATATTATTGTACGTATATCAAACAGTATATATGAACAAACTGTATTATTAGAACTGAACATATATTAACTAGAAATGTCGTATCAGTAAATAATATATAATATAATAATTTTGTCTCGATAACCAAGATTAAAAAGCGAGGTTAGGTTATGACGATCGGCCTTACAAAACGCCAGAAGGAAATATTGGAATTTATCCAATGGAAGTTAACCGACCAGGGTTATCCTCCGAGTTTCAGAGAGGTTGCCGCCCATTTTGGTATAAGATCGACAAACGGAGTAAAAGTCCACTATGATGCGCTGGAGAAAAAAGGATATATTCGAAGAAATCCCCGTCTTGCAAGAGGTATTGAGCTGACTGAACTTGCCGGAGCACCGTCTCCGGCCGATACTGCCCCGGGATTATACAGTATTCCTCCCTCAGATGTCAGCCACGTCCCGGTAATAGGCAGGGTTGCTGCCGGAGCACCGATACTTGCTGAAGAAAATCTTGACGGATATGTAGTTGTTGATAATTCATTTATTCATGGTGACGGTGTATTTGCTCTTGTTGTTAAGGGTGAAAGTATGAAGGATGCAGGGATTTTTCACAGTGATTATGTGCTTGGTAAGCCCGCCTCTACCTATTTTCCCGGTGATATTGTTGTTGCAATAATAGGAGATGAAGCCACGGTAAAGCGTTATTATCCCGAAGGAGGACGTGTAAGGCTGGAACCTGCAAACCAGGCTTACGGACCAATAATTGTTGAAGAAAATATGGCGGACTTCCGTATTGCGGGAAAAGTTATCGGCGTTATGCGCCGGATGTGATGTTTTTTCGGTATGAGCAGGTTTTATCTGTGTTGATTATGGAGCAGTTTCTATGATGTACGAAGACATATTTCAAACAGTAGACGTAATTTCGCTTTTTCAGCATGGTAAGTTAATTCCCCTGAGATTTAAGTGGAATGAGCGTGCTTATAAAATTTCAAAAATTAACGGTGGATGGGTTAGTGATGAGGGCACCAATCGATATTACCATTTCTCAGTAATGGCTGATGGTCCCGATTGTTATGAATTGACATTTGATCTGCGTAACATGACATGGGAGCTTTCCCGTGTCTGTATGGATGGATAAAAAAATGAGAAAAAAATGAGCTGGCACCCGCCCGAAGAGGTAAAAAATAGTCTCCCGGCAAGAAGAATCCCGAATATAGACGACAGAAAAAGAACAAAGCAGACAGACAGAAGAATAGCGCATATAGATATGGATGCATTCTTTGCAGCTGTAGAACAGCGGGATAATCCGGCTTTGAGAGGCAAACCTGTTATAGTGGGAGGAAAAGCAGGAGAAAGAGGAGTCGTATCAACCTGCTCATATGAAGCAAGAGAATACGGCGTTAGATCAGGAATGTCGTTAACAGAAGCACAAAGATT
This sequence comes from Candidatus Zhuqueibacterota bacterium, assembly GCA_042564455.1. Lineage (GTDB taxonomy): Bacteria > SM23-31 > SM23-31 > SM23-31 > SM23-31 > JBHPLC01. Next base: position 28,673 of record JBHPLC010000001.1, read on the forward strand.
ATGTCCTCACGGTGAATATGTACGAACTCACGGAAAAAAATATACATATACAGCAGTTCAGCTGATTGGAATATATCATAAATATACTCCGGTAGTCGAACCGGTTAGTATCGATGAGGCATACCTGGATATTACAGGCTGCAGCAAAATATATGAGTCGGAAGAGAAATTTGGAAAAACAATTAAAAAAGAGATTGAAAACAGGACAGGTCTGACCGGAACTGTCGGGATAGCACATAATAGAATATACGCAAAGCTGGCTACAGGAATGGAAAAACCTGACGGGCTGACTATAATAAATAAAAGGAAAATTCCAGATAGAGTATATCCTTTACCGGTTGAAAAATTATGGGGAATAGGAGCGAGTACTCAAAAAACTTTAAATAAATTAAAAATAATTACGATAGGAGACCTTGCAAACTGCCCGGTAAACATCCTGAAAAAATATTTTGGAATAAACGGGGAGCATTTATCTCTGGTTGCAAAAGGAGAAAGCAGTTCGGAAATAATAAACAATGATAACAGAGAAGATGAAAAATCAGTGGGAAATGAGAGGACCTTTGCCGTAGATGAGACAAATATTGATATAATAATGAAGTGGCTGATGAAATTATCTCAAAAGGTCGGCAGAAGACTCAGGAAAGCCGGATTCGGAGGAAAAACCGTTACTTTCAAGCTTAGATATTCCGATTTTGAAACTCTTACTCACAGGGAGACATTTCCAGGTCTGATGTGGGATGACAAAGAAATATATAATGCAGGGAAGATGCTTTTTGAACAGGTCTACAAAACAGGAAGACCGGTAAGATTGATCGGAATATCTGTTTCAAAATTAATCAGGCTGGTTTTCAGCGATAATAATTTAATTCATCAGGGGGATCTTTTTGAATCAGAAAATAAAAAGCGGAAGGTTACTCCGGTTATGGATAAATTGAGAGATAAATACGGTGAGAAGATCATATCGAGATTCAGTGGTTTGACCTGATCTTCTCATATCCAGGGGAATATTCCTGAAACCCCATACTCTTTTCTTCCGATCAGCTTTTTCATATCCCCTGATATTTGTTTTTTGATCGTCAGGAAATCCAGTTCATTATAAAATTCCCACCTGTCTATCAGTTCACCGACAAGTACGCTTAATAGGATATACCAGTAATATTCTCCGCTTGTGATCTGCATTGTCAATATTGGAATAAAAAAGCCGAATATTATTCTTATTGCGCTTACTGCTATCCTGCCTTTTTTCTTATTTTTGTAATTGAAACTTCTACGGAAAGTATATAGAAAAAGCCTGATAAAACCGAACCAACCGATTATTATCCACTGCTCTGTAAAAATTCCGATAAGATATAATCCTGATAAGATTGCCGATGCGCTGTGGATCTTTGTTACAGCTATCCTGGTTTTTATTTTATATACTTTATCGATCGAAAACAGCGTCAATATCCCAAGACTTGCTGCTGTCCAGCCGATTACTGTTTCGTGAAATATCAGATATATTAATGAGATAGTAAAGAATAAGTTTGTTAATAGTATTTCTCTGCTTATCCATGATCTTTTTATATTTATTATCGCATTGACAGATCTTTCCGGTTTTCCAAGATGAAATGTACTTATTAATAATCCAGTGACTGCAATCGGGAAAAATGATAGAATATGAATCGAATAGTCAGAGATAAGACTTCCTGTTAAATAGGCTGTTAGAAACGACATTATCAGCGTAAATATTAACAGCGGCCATTCCTGCGTTATCGATACTTTTTTATCGTTATTTGTCTTAATTCCATTATATTTTTCTCTTCTGTCTTTATCTTCACCAGACAATTTGGGAAATACATTGTTTTTCCTTAAATGCTTTATTTCTATAACCGGTCTGATCCCGATCTCCGGAAAACCCGGGTATTCAATTTTCTTTTTAAAATCACTGATATCTACAGTTTCCAGTGCTCCTGTCGGGCAACCGGTTACACATGCCGGCTTGAATCCGTTTTCTTTCCGATGATCGCAGAACGTACACTTCTGCATTACTTTTGCTTTGGTGTCATATTTTGGTGCATCATAAGGGCAGACCCAGGAGCAGTATCTGCATCCGATACATTTCTCAGGATCGATTATTACGTTTCCGGAATCTTTATTCTTTGAAATAGCCCATGCCGGACAATTTTTCAGGCAGACGGGTTTTTCACAGTGGTTGCAGGAGACTGAATAGTAAAATACAGGTATCCCTGGGACATTCGCTTCATTGAACGTTTCAACAATACGCCAGCTGTTTCCCCAGCCAAGATCGTTTTCGATCTCACAGGCTAACTGACAGGCCTGACAGCCTGTACATTTATTCAGATCTATTTTAAAACCTATCTGCATATCAGATCTTTTTAATTTCGACAAGATTATCATGAAAAGCTGCACCGTAACCCATATCTGTTTCTCTTTCTTTAGATAAGTAGTTAACGGTTCCGTTTTCCGTTATCCACCAGCCATTTGTAACGGCAACGCATCCGGCTTTAATTCCATGATCTATTTTAGAATTTATTTTTAGTCTGCCTCTATCGTTAAAAATTTCAATCAGGTCACCATTTTCTATATTACGGTTTTCCGCGTCCTTTGGATTTATTGAGATATAAGGTTTTTCGCTGACATTCTTTATCATCTGAAGATTGTTGAACTGAGAATGAATTCTGTTTTTTGTATTAGGTGTCAGGAAATATAAAGGATATTTATCCGATAATTCTTTATTCGATACAGTTGATTCTTCAGACTCCTTAAAATCTGGTAAAACATTTGTTTCCCAGAGCTCAGAGGCTTGTTCAGATAATAATTCTATTTTACCTGACGGTGTGCTGAACTTTAGATCAGACCATGCGGTTTCTACATGATACGGTGAAAGAACAGGCCCTTCTTTTAGTTTTTCTAATGAAAGTTCCGGAAAAGGTTTTAAAAAACGTTCCAGATAATTCTGAATATCATCCTCAGAAGGTGCCGGTATATAGCGGTCGATATCTTCCTTAGAAAAACCGAGTCGTTTTGCCAAATGATGATATATCTCCGTTTCAGGTTTTACTGATCCCGGTGGATCTAAAATCTTCTGTTTAAGCTGAATATAAGTATGCCAGTATGCATTGATAATATCAGTCTGCTCGAACATAGTTTTTGCGGGTAAAATGATGTCGGCTTCCCTGGCTGTATCGGTTAAGAACTGATCCACAACAACACGCAGTTCGAGTGAACGTAAAGCTTCAAGAGTTTTGGGGGTTTCGGGATTGGTTGTAACCGGATTAGCGCGTTCAACCCAGATCATTTTTACAGGTGGATCTTTTTGTTCTATTATCCCGCTGCCGAGTTTTGCAACTGAGATCGATTTTCTTATAATTCCGTCACCTGTTGCTGGAGGATATGATGCAACCGGATCTTTTATATCATCAAAGATGTGACTCTGGAGGTTTGCATACAGCCAACCACTGCCGGATTTGCCGATATTGCCTGTTATAGCATTAAGAGCAAGGATAGACCGCATCGTCTGTCCGCTGTTTGTATATCTCTGCATACCGAACCCGGCAGAAATAGTCATTGGTTTTATCGTGCCGATGTATTCGGTCAGCCGTTTAATATAATTCTCAGGGATATCTGTGATCTCAGAGACTTTATCCGGAGTAAATTCTTCGATATTTTTTGAAAATTCTTCATAACCTTTTACATGTTTACTTATGAATTCCCTGTCTGCATAGTTGTTTTTGATCAGCTGATTCGCAATACCTAAAGCTAAAGCGCCGTCAGTTCCCGGTCTCGGCTGGATCAATAATTCGGCTCTTTCTGATGATGGAGTTCTTCTCGGATCAATAATTATCAATTTTGCACCGTTTTCCAGTGCATTGTCTATAAAGGACATCTGGTGAATATTTGTCTCAGCAGGGTTTTTACCCCATATAATTATTAATTTGGCTTTCTCGATGTCCCATGGAGCACTGTTCTTATTTTCACCAAGAGTAAGACGGGTTGCTTCCAATCCGGACTGCCAGCAAAGATCTCCGTATGTAGTAGTATATCCTCCGTAAAGTCTCCAGAAATTTGAAGATACCGAGTTCAAAAGTCCTTTAGTACCGCTGGCGGAATAAAATAAAACGCTCTGCGGTCCATATTCCTTTTTGAAGTATTGCAGCTTTTCAGACATGATATCTAAAACTGAATCCCATGAAATATCTTCAAATTCACCTGTCTTATTGTTTTTTATGAGTGGACAAAGAATTCTTTCCGGAGAATAAACACGCTCAATATAACTTAGTCCCTTTAAACAGACACCCTGTGAAGTGGCTTTATTTTGAGGATGGCCTTCAATATTTTTGATCTTTCCATTATCTACATAAACGGTCATACTGCAGGTACTGTAGCAGTTTCTCGGGCAGGCAGTTAAAAATGTTTTCATATTTTATTGAATTTTTGAATTGAACCTGAAATATAACAATATTGATACGAAAAAAAAACAGTTTTCCCCGTTTTCGGTTGATTTTTAGCTATCTGCTTTTTACCTTGAAAAGTTAATATAAGTACGCTGCCGTTCGAGAAATTCAGGTATTGGTGATAGAGGATTTAAATGAATAAAATACTAATTATCGAAGATTCTCAACCTTTAATCTCCTTTCTTACAAAAAATATTCTTTTGAATGGTATGGATTGTGATTTCATCTTTCAGACCGGTGATCTGTCGCGTGAAGAGATAACAAACAGAATATTCAGTATTTCTCCCGATTTGATCATTCTTGATCTGAAAATGCCGGGTGCGGGTGGGATTGCAATACTTGAAGAGCTTAGATTTAAAGAGAAAGAAAAATCCAAAGAGCATATTCCTGTAATAATCCTGACAGCTTTGGATGCTGATCCGGAAGAGAAAGAATATTTAAAAAAGTATGCTGATATAGTAGAGTATGTTCAAAAACCTATAAATAACATACCTGATTTTATTAATATTGTAAAAAAACACTCCGGTAAATAATATAACCGGACATCATCTATTTATTCCAATAATTTTATATAATTTATGAGGGAAATTATGAAAAAGCTTAGGTCTATGCAAAAATCCTTTATTTCAAGATTAGTGTTACTAACCGTCAGCAGTATTTTAGTTTTTGGTTCTCTCGCGTTATACCAAGACAGATGTCTGATCCCTGCTGACATACGGGAAGCCGTATTAAATGAAATATCCGGCGAGGAACAATTAAGAACAGTAGAAATGCTGGGTATGAACAGAAACCGTCAGGCCGAGGAATATTCAGGTGATCTGTTTGAGACGGAATATATAACTAAAATGGCTAAACAGTACGGTTATTCGGATGTGAACGTTGATTATTTCCCATCCGGAGATACCTGGGATGCAGAAGAAGCTGACCTATGGCTGATAGAACCGGTCAGAAAAAAGATCGCCAGCTTAGAAATGGTGCCTGCGGCTCTTGCATCAGGAAGTAAGTCTGCTGATGTAGAGACTGAAGTAGTATATATCGGCAGAGGCAGACCACAGGATCTTGCCGGAAAAAATCTTAGTGGGAAGATAGTAATGGGAAGTTCCTCTGTCAGCGGCGCTTTCAATACCGGTGTCCAGCAGGGGGCTGTCGGAGCATTGGGTACAGGCAGTTCAGGAGTAAATGCTAATACTCCGGGTTATACTCTCGACCAGTTGGGCTGGCAGTCCGTATCTGTCAGGGATGGACAGGAAGGATTCGGATTTGTGCTTTCCAAACGCCAGTTTGATGAAATAAGAGGATATCTGGATTCCGGCAGAAGAGTTGTAATGAAAGCCCATGTTAAAACCCGGACTTATCCTTACAGAATGAATGTAATGTCTGCCAGGATCCCAGGGACTGATCCGAATGCCAAAGAGCTGGTTTTTGTAGCCCACGCATTTGAAAGGATAGCAACGCCCGGAGCAAATGATAACTGCTCAGGTGTAGCATCTACCCTTGAGGCGGGCAGGGCGATAATAAAGCTTATAAACAACGGTGACCTTCCAAGGCCGAAACGATCTATAAGGTTTTTGTGGGTTCCCGAGATATCAGGTACAAGAAATTATTATTATAAATATCCCGATCTTATGGACAAGATATTAGTCGCTATGAACTATGATATGTCAGGTCAGGATCTTGAATTGACAGATACTTACCTCAGGATGAAAATGACCCCGGATTCAAGGCCGAGTTACCTTAATGATCTTATTGCCGATCTCCTGCGTTATGTTGATCAGACCGATATCAGGACACAATGGGGGAATAACGCTCCGTTCAATTACCGTCTTGTACCTTTTATCAGCGCCAGTGATCATACTGTATTTTTGAACGGCGGTGTTGCAGCGATGCAGTTCAATCACTGGGCGGATAATTTTTATCACAGCAGTGAGGACAGGGCAAAATACTCCGATCCTACAGAACTGAAAAGGACTTCTTTTATCGGAGCAGCTGCATTTTACTATCTTGCGAATGCCGGAGAAGAAGAAGCAATGAACTTAGCATGGGAGTGTGCTGCTAATGGTGACGCATGGATAGCTGAGAGAACTCGGCAGAGCGTAAGGCTTCTGGATACAGATGTTGATAATATCCATGAAAGATATAAAGCTGCACAAAATAAAGCATACTGGGCGGCTCAGAGAGTAAAAAATACTGTAAAATCTGTTCTTAATATCTCTAATGCTGATAAAGTTGAGTCAATAGTTGATGATCTTTCAAATACTGTTGATGAAACACTTTCAGCGAATGAATCAAGGCTGCAGATAGCATATAACAACAAATGTGAAGAATTAGGAGTGAGGCCTCAGAAAATTGAACTTAGTGACCGGGAGGAAGAACTCTCAAAAATGGTACCGAGATATTTATATAAATATTATTCACAGGATTACCGTACGAGAAGCGGAAGCGTGAATTCAAATATTCCGCAGGGAAGTCCAAGATTGCGCGGATTATCATCATCGGAAGTTCCGAATTTTATTGACGGTGAAAATAGCATTCTTGATATATATAACGCTGTAAGAGCCGAATATGGGAATGTCACTACGAATAACAGCGAATGGAAATTCGCCTATGTTGTAACTCCTGAAACAGCAGATATCGAACTTGACGCGGTAGTCAATTATATTAATGCTTTGGAACAGGCCGGATTGATTGAGATATTAAACAAATAATATTTATTAACCGGAATTTTCAGGCTGATTGAACTTTATATTATCATAAGCAGGTCAGAATATTCAAAAAATGCACTCAAAACGAGTGCATTTTTTATTTGCCCTAAAAATAAAAATTAACAGAAACGGAAACTATTTGAATTTAGATTAGTATATTAAATAAATAGTACATCATACTTATTTGTTAGGGGAGCAATATGAGAAAAAGCTATTTTCCGGTCTGCTTTATATTCCTTTCTATAATTTTATTTTCCTGTGCTGCTGAAAAAGTTGTTATTGAACAGGATATTCACTTAACAACGGTTGAGCAAAAAACAGACTTTCCGGGTAATGCAAACAAAATTTGGTTTTCAGAAGCGGATCCAAAAATATTTTATACTGATCCGCATAATGGAAGTTTTTATATTTCAAATAATGAAGGAAGAACCTGGACGAGAAAAACTACATCGAAAAAGTTATTTAGAGTTAAAGGAGATGTTAGTAATCCCAAAGTTTTTTACGCTTATGAAAATGGTTGAAAAAATTCTTTTCTCTATAAATCCACAGATAGTGGATCAAATTGGACTAATATAAGAGAAGTATGTAAAATTAGAGGCTTGTATTCAGATTATAACACAGTTATTGTCTTTTTTAAAGATAAGAATGGGTATCTTGAATTATCAAAAAGTATAAATGGAGGTTTGTCATGGGAAGAGAATACATTAGCCGGCAGAAAGGGGGATATTACAAAAATAGTTATAGATCCTCTTAATAAAACCAATATTTATATATTAGGCTCTTATTCAATAGGATCCAGAAATATCCCAATTATTTATAAAAGTACTGACAAGGGTGAAATATGGCATTCAATCCTTGATATAAATACTGAAAGGAAACTTAAAGCATTGAATTTTGCAGATAATGTCTATTTCCGTAATGATTTTCTTGTAATTCAAGAAAAGAAGACTGAAAATGAACTGTCATTAAGAAATTTTTGTATATTTGATATGGTATTTGATCCGAGTGACAATAAGTCTATTTATGTATCAACATCAGCCGGTCTAATAAAATCCGCAGATTCAGGGAAGACCTGGCATGCAGTTAACAATTTGCCATTCACAAAGCTGTTTTTATCAGACAAAAAAGTTTTATATGGAGTACATAGCAGAGAAGTAAAAAAATCATACGATTATGGAAAAAACTGGGTAGTGGTTTTTTCTGGTGAAAACACAAGGCTCTTCAGCATTAAATCTTTATCAGGAAATAACATAACAAACAAACTGTATATATCTACAAGCAATGGATTGAAAATAATTGATTTTGAAAAATGAAAATCTTCACAGGGGGCAAAATGAAGAATAAGACTTATGTGTTGTTATGCCTTATGATGACTGTTTTTATTTTTAACTGCAGTACATCAAAGGAATTTGTGGCAAAAGAACTTGATACCGGACAGTGGTTAAACATTAATGGTCCGATATGGATATTATCGACTTCGGCTGAAAATCCTGAAGTAATGTATGCCTGCAGCGGTAAAAATATTTGCAGATCCGATAATAGGGGTTTGGATTGGACAAAATTTACAGCTCCAAAAACTTTTGTTGTAATGAGTACAGATATAAAAAACCCTAATGTTGTTTTTGCCGCCCCAGGCGGTTGAGGCAACACTGATGTTTATAAAACCACAGATGGTGGTTCAGCATGGAAAGCAGTAAAAAGTCTGTGTTATATCAGAGATATCGCTTCTGCCGGTAATAAAGTGTATGTGGCCTACAGGAATAAAGACAACTCTTTCCCGGCGATAGCGACCAGCAAAGACGGGGGACAATCCTGGAAAGATATAATAATTGGAAAAGCAACGGGTAATCCGGCTGCGATATACCTTGATCCCAAAAATTCAGAAAATGTATTTGTTGCTGGAAACATCAGGAAGAGCGGCAGAAATGTCGGAGTAATCTACAAGAGCACCGATGGTGGATTGAATTGGAGAGAAGTATATATTAATGAACTTGATAATGACCAGAGTATAAGTGATCAGTTTCAGTATGGTGATCCGATCAGAAATATTGTTAATGGACAGTCAGGTGTGGTGTTTTTAAGAACCTTGCCTGTGTCAACCGTACATTATTTTGTTGACATCTGCGTTAATCCGAAAAAACCTAGTGAAATCTATGCGGCAGCAGGAAACGGATTGTTCATATCAGAGGATTTTGGTGATAACTGGAAAAAGTTTCGCGCTGGAAAGTTCTCAAAAGTATGTGTATCCGAAGAGGGAGAAGTTTTTGGTTTAATGGACAATAGTGTGATTTACCTGGATAATTCAGGAAGTGAATGGAGAAAAATAAATACCATTAAATCATCAAATCAATATACAGATTTTATAGTTGATTCAGAGAACAGGAAATTAATTTTAGGTTCCTACGGAGGAATTCAGACAATAAATTATTAACCTTCCTTAAAACCGGTATCTTAAACGGATTTTGTTTAAGATACCGGTCTGCAATCTTTACATTTTTACCAGTCTGAGTGCATTATATTTAAATAAGAGTATTCCCTTGATAAAATTATTAATTATTGATATATTTTGAATCTAAATATCAGAACGATCAGAAATACTATAATGACAGATATCCAGACATTTAAAAACAGTTATTTTAAGCTTTTTCCTGCAGAAAAACATACACTGAATAATGGTTTAAAAGTAATACTTATGGAAAACCATGATCTGCCTGTTATAAGTATGTACACTTTTTTTAAGGTAGGATCACGTAATGAAAGACCGGGAATAACAGGTATTTCTCATCTGTTCGAACACATGATGTTTAACGGTTCACGGAAATATGGACCAAAAGAGTTTGACAGTATACTTGAATCCGGCGGAGGTCATTCAAATGCATATACTTCCAGGGATGTTACTGTATATTACGAAGATTTTTCATCCAATTTACTCGAAACAGTATTAGATCTTGAATCTGACAGGATGGGATGGCTGGATCTGACAGTGAAAAATTTAGATCCGGAACGGGAAGTGGTAAAGGAAGAGCGGCGGCTGCGCACTGATAATTCAATTATGGGAAGACTGGACGAGGAGTTATATGCTGCGAGTTTCCAGTGCCATCCTTACCGATGGCCAATTATAGGGTGGATGCCGGATATAGAGAACATAACTGCTAAAGATTGCAGGGATTATCATAAGAAGTACTACGCTCCCGGAAATGCCGTTCTGGTTTTATCAGGGGATTTTAAGCCGGAGCAGGTTATAAAACTAATAGAAAAATATTATGGACAGATCCCGGCAAGAAAGACAACCGAACCACCGAACACCTATGAGCCGGTACAAAAGGGTGAAAAGCGTCTGAGGTATAAGAAAAATTCCGAACTTGACAACCTTATTATAGGCTATCATGTTCCGGGGATAGGTCATGAAGACCTATGTGCGTTAGATGTACTTCAGACAATCTTAACAGATGGTGAAAGCTCAGTTTTACATAAATCATTAGTTAGAAAAAAAGCTGCTGTTTTAAGTATATTTTGCGAATTTACCTGGCATATTGATCCGGGACTGTTTGAGTTCTATCTTCAAATGAAACCGGGTTTTACATATAAAGACGGTGAAGCATTACTCGAAACTGAATTGAGATTTATTGCAGAGCGGAAAATAAGTAAGAATACAATGGAAAAGGCAAAAAACATCCTTATAGCTGATTTTATAAAAGCAATGCAGACGAATCATGGACGTGCACATAGATTAGGATTAAACGAAGTCATTCTGGATGGTTATGAGAAACTGTTTGATCCTTATTTAGAATATTTGAAAGTAGATCAGGATCAGGTTAAAGAAGTTATTAGAAAATATATTCATAATGATAATAAAACAATTGTATGGCTTGAGAATGAAAACAACCATTCTTAACTAATATCGGAATGATACATTTGAAAATACCGGTTTATAAAAAATACGAGCTCAATGATCAATTGGATGTGGTTCTGTTGGAGGACAGTAAGGTCCCTCTCTTTCATTTTCGTTTGGTTATTTGCTGTGGTTCTGTGCTTGATCCGGAAGGTAAAGAAGGATTAACAAGAGCAGCTGCAGGTATTATGAAACGGGGAGCAGGAAAATATTCTGCCAATAAATTCTTTGAGGCAGTTGAATTCACAGGAGGAAGCATCAATGTTCAGACCGGTTATGAAGATGTTATCATATCAGGAGATTTTTTATCCAAAGATATAGAATTCTGTTTAGAGCTGCTGGCTACAATGCTTTTTGAACCAAAATTCCTGAATTCAGAGATTAATTATTATAAGAAAAGAACAATCAGTCAAATCCAGTCTTTAAAGGATAATCCGTCAGGTTTCTGTAATATTGTTCACAAGAAAAATCTGTTTCAGGATAATCCCTATGGAAGACCCATCATAGGTTATGAGAAAACAGTCAGGAATATTAACAGAAAAAATATTACAGACATGCATCAGAATGTTCTGTTAAAATCAAAATTTATTTTGACATTAGCTGGAGATTTTGAAAATGATAAAATCCTGAGAACTTTAAATTCACTATTTACTGCAAAATATGTTACACCTACTGTAAAAATTGATAAATTCAGACCTCCCAAATTATCAGAAAGGAAAATATACATTTTTGACAAACCTGATCAATCTCAGTCCCAGATAAGGATAGGTAACCTGGGTTTGATAAGAAACTCTCCCAATTTTCATAAATTACAGGTTACTAATACAATATTCGGAGGAAGTTTTACTTCCAGGCTGATGACAGAAGTGAGAGTAAAGAAAGGTCTGACATACGGAATAAGAAGTCTGGTCAACTCATACAAAAATACAGGTTCAATAAACATATCAACATTTACAAAAAACGAAACAGTATCAGAAACTGTCAATATCATATTTAAAGAAATAGAGAAATTGCAAAATAAAAATGTAACTAAAAAAGAGTTGTCAGGAGTCCAGAAATATATGACCGGACTTTTCCCTCTGTCAATTGAAACGCTAAAAGGTATTTCCGGTCAATTATCTAATATTTATTTTTATGGTCTGCCTAAGAACTCTATAGAAAAATACACGGAAAATATCTATTCTGTTACTGATTCAAATGTAAATGATATGGCCGGTAAATATTATTCATCGAAAAATAGTGTAATTACAGTATTAGGCAGAAAAGATGATATTATAAAAAACCTGGAAAAGATAGGTGATGTTTCAGTAATTGATCAATAGGCTGAATTATTATGAAAACTAATGAAAATATATTGGTGTTATTTGATATTGACGGAACAATATTATCTCCGGGAGCAGGAGCCAGACGGTCTCTTTCACAGGCACTGTTTGAAGTTATCGGGACGGAAACAAAAATAAAAGCAGGCGATTGTGCGGGTAAAACCGATCCCGTTATAATATCAAATGTATTAAAAATAGATGGAAATGTTACCGGTGATTTTGAATCGATATTATTTAGAACAAAGTCGAGATACCTGGAATTGCTTGAACAGAATTATAATAAAGATGGAGATGCATTTTTATATACAGGTGTAATGGAGATAATTGAGAAACTTAATGAAATGAGCGGTGTTTATCTGGCTTTATTGACGGGAAATTTTGAAGAAGGCGCCAGAATAAAACTGTCTCCTTTCGGCTTGAATGAATTGTTCCCGACAGGAGCTTTTGGCAGTGACGGATTTTTGAGAACAGAACTTACTCCGGTTGCTGTGAAAAGGTCTGAAGAATTATTTAATGTGAAATTTGCACCGAATAACATAGTTGTAATTGGGGACACTGCTTCGGATATTGAATGTGGAAAAGTAATTAATGCAAGAACTATTGGAATTTCACAGCATTTGAGGAATGAAGATACTCTGAAAGCTGCGGATCCTGATTTTGTTTTCAGAGGATTTGAAAATACTGATGATGTCTTAAAAGCGATCTTGAATTCAAATTAAAACGGCAGGGTAAAATCTTTATGATTATTAAGGGGATTAAATTCGGATTTTTTGTAATAACTATTCTTTTATTAAATGTCCATGTTGTTTTTGGACAGTCTAAGTACATATGGCCTCTTGCAGATCATGATAAATATGGAAAGTATCTTACTTCTGTGTTTGCTGAGTACAGGGCAGACAGGTTTCATGCCGGAATAGATATAAAAACCATACTCGGAAAAGGACACGAAGTAGTTGCTGTAGCTGACGGATTCTTATACCGTGTTCTTGTTTCGCCCTTTGGATACGGAAAAGCCGTATATTTGAAATTAAATGACGGAAAAATTGTTGTATATGGACACCTGAGAGGTTTTTCTCCGAAAATCCAAAAATTAGTAGAAGAAGAGCAATTATCAAGACAATCATATTCTATTGATATCTGGTATAACAAAAATGAAGTTCCGGTTAAACAGGGTGAAATTGTAGGTGTTACCGGACGAACAGGTACCAAACTCCAGCATTTGCATTTTGAAATAAGAGATAAAAATAATCAGCCGATGAATCCGATACAGTTGGGATTTGAGGCTGTAGATAATTCTCCGCCCCGCCCAACAAAACTTAGTATTCGTCCAATGAATATCGATTCCAATGTGAATGGTGACTGGAAACCCCAAATTATATACCTGAACAAAGCAGTGGGGAATGTTTTTATTATTGATGATCCGATAGATATCTGGGGTGAAATCGGCTTAAGTATTGATATCTATGACAGAAATGAAAAATACCTTAACAATTACGGTATTAGTAGCCTGAAACTGATTGTAGATGAGAAAGAAATATTTGCCTCCTTTTACAATTCATACAATTACGATAATAATAAAGAGATTAACCTTGACAGAGATTACAGGCTATTGCGCAGAGATATCGGGAAATTCCAGAAATTATTTGTTGATTTCGGAAATACACTGCCATTTTATGGAGACTACAAAACTAATGATGGTATAATTACTACTTCTGTATTTGAAAAAAATAGGATACCGTTTGAAATTAATATCACAGATTTTTTTAATAATACTTCAATTGTCAAAGGGAATTTTAATATAAAAAGTTACCAGCAGCAGGTAATTTTTGAAAGCACAAAAACAGGTATTCAGGAAAAAGATAATATTAACACATCCGGTTTTGTATATTCTGAGGATTATCAGGATGATTATCTAAGGATCAGGTTCAATTCTAATACTGACCTTGTACAACTGCCTGAAGTATATTCCATAGATGAGAACAGTACCAAAAGGAACTATATTGTCCATGCAGAAGACTTTAGAAATTTTGTTACTGCTGCTCCTCTGGATGAAATAGACGATGGATCAACATTTATTAATATGGAAGGATTTTCTTCGAAAGAGAGATTTTCAAATAGAATTCCTGTTCACCTTTATAGAATTCCACCTGAAGGGAATAATGTTGTCATATCGGATAATGCGGGAACTGTCTCATTCAGAAAAAACGATGTTTATGAAGACATATGGTTAAGGATTGCAAAAGAAAAGCCACAAAACGGCAGGGATATTGATGGAATAGTAAGTGATATATTTTACCTGGAACCGAAAGAGGTATTTTTGAGATCAGATATCCTTTTAACCTTGAATTATCCTTCAGAAACCATTAATCCATATAAATTAGGGATTTACGCTCAGGATGATAAAGGGAAATGGCATTTTATTGGAAATGATCTGAATCTGAGAGATAATTCTGTCCGGACAGAGATCAGCAGTCTGGAAAAGGTTGCTGTAATAAAAGACACGGAAATACCGGTGATCATGAGATATTCCCCGGCGGATAATGCTGTATTAACAACAGACAGTCCGGAAATTACCGTATGGTTCGACGATGATCTGGCAGGGATAGAAAATGAAGAGGATATCGAGTTATATATTGATGGAATAAAGATGATCGCAGAGTGGGATCCTATTATGAAATTGATAAGATATAAACCAAAGAATGGATTCGAAACAGGCATCCATAGGATTAGGTTCAGGGTTAGTGACAGGGTGGATAATGTTGCTGAAAAAGAGTGGATGTTTACTGTAAGATAGAATGAATATAACAATAAAAAACATATAAATATAACTTGATATTCTGGAAATATAATATTACCTTTATTACTCTATATTGCGGGGTGGAGCAGTCTGGTAGCTCGTTGGGCTCATAACCCAAAGGTCACCGGTTCAAATCCGGTCCCCGCTACAACAATAAAAACAAGGACTTAGAGCTTGAATCTGAGTCCTTGTTGTTTTATATATCATAAATTCCACTGCTATTCCCACCATAAATGCTTTTTATATGTAGTATTTGGAATATATATAGAATAATTATCAAAAGTATTCTGATTTAAACGGTAAAATATTTCAATCTAAATCATTTTCAATCATTGTCAGGTAATAATATACTAACTGCTTGACATTATAATTGTATTTTGCTATATATGTGTACGTTAACAGTTTCATTTTTCCATCTCCTTTCTTGTCACCGATTTTTTGTGAGATCCCTCAATGGTAACAATAAAAAACATAGCCGAAAAGGCCGGTGTATCAATTGGTACAGTAGATCGGGTTTTACATAACAGGGGGAATGTATCAAAGAGAAATGCAAAAAAAATTCAAGATGCGATTGAAGAACTAAAATACCGGCCGAATATTTTTGCCCGAAATTTAAAACTCTCAAGAGATTTTTCCTTCGGTGTATTAATGCCTGAAGTATCTCAGGACAGCAGCTACTGGCAGTTTCCTGAGAACGGTATTAAGAGAGCAGCCAATGAACTGAGTAAACAGCGCATTAATGTCTCGTTTTTCCATTACGACAGATATTCGCAATTATCGTTCTCTCAGGCATGTCATAAGATTCTGGAGTCAAATCTTGACGGTCTGCTTATTGCTCCGGTTCTGTCACACATTGCCAAAGAGTTTTTAGAGAATATTCCAGAAAACCTTCCTTATGTGTTTTTTGATTCTGTAATACCCAAAACACCTTGTCTATCGTATATAATTCAGGATTCGTATTTAAGCGGAAGACTGTCAGCTAAGTTAATAAAGATGATAATCAAAGAACCGGGAACAATCGCTGCAATTCGTGTACTCCCGGAAGACTTCCATATTAATGAACGTATAAATGGATTCCAGTCCTTTATTTCTGAGAATAATTCATTGAATCTGGTTATTTATGATGCATTTCGTGAAGATGATGTTTCTGTCTTTCATGAACTTACCGAAAAGATAATTTCAGAAACAAAGGACCTGAAAGGCATATTTGTGTCCAATGCACTTACCTGGTGTGTTGCCAGATATTTTGAATCTGTTAAAATGAAAAACAGAATTCGAATAATCGGTTATGATCTCATTGAAGAAAACAGGAATTATCTTAAAAACGGATATATAGATTTTCTGATCAGTCAACAGCCGGAAATGCAGGGATATCAGGGTATCTATGCATTGTACAGGCATGTTGTGCTGAGTGAAAAAATCTCTGAAAAAATTATGATGCCCCTGGATATCATAACAGAAGAAAACATAGATTATTACGCACATTAAACTTATCAGGAATATTACAATGGGAGATCAACCATATGTTATCGGTGTCGATTTCGGGACCGATTCCGTCCGGTCAATTATTGTCGACACGTCGAATGGTCACGAAATAGCTTCATCGGTAAAGATGTTCACCCGGTGGAACAGAGGAGAATTTTGTGAACCGGAAAAGAACCAATTCAGACAGCATCCGCTTGATTACATTGAAGGCCTTGAAGATTCCATTAAAGAAGCACTCTCACAGTCACCAAAGGGCATGAATGAAAAAATAGCCGGAATTTCGGTGGATACAACAGGTTCAACTCCATGTGCAGTTGACGAGAAAGGAATACCGCTCGCTTTGACCGGAGGATTTGAAGATAATCCAAATGCTATGTTTGTCTTATGGAAAGACCACACGGCTGTTGAAGAAGCTGAAAGAATTAACCATACTGCCAGATCATGGGGCGGGATCGATTATACTAAATATGTTGGAGGTGTTTATTCTTCCGAATGGTTCTGGGCAAAGATCCTGCATATTGTCAAAGAGGATGAAAAAGTAAGGGAAAAAGCATTTTCGTGGGTAGAACACTGTGACTGGATACCGGCACTCCTGACCGGGATAACCGATCCGCTGATCTTGAAGAGAAGCCGCTGTGCGGCAGGGCACAAGGCAATGTGGCATGAATCATTCAATGGACTTCCATCCGAGGAGTTTCTGACTGCAGTAGATCCGCTGATTGGTGGACTTAGGGATAGACTCTATAAGGATACATGGACATGTGATGTCCAGGCAGGAAGGTTGTCTGATGAATGGATAAAACGACTGGGATTGCCGGAGAATGTTTCTGTCGGAATCGGCTCATATGATGCTCATCTTGGTGCAGTAGGTGCTCAGATCGAACCGTATATCCTGTGTAAAGTAATAGGGACTTCCACTTGTGACATGCTGACAGCTCCCACTGCAGATATAGGGGATAAATTAGTCAGGGGAATATGCGGACAGGTAGACGGTTCGATCATTCCCGGAATGCTGGGAATGGAAGCCGGACAGTCCGGTTTCGGGGACGTCTATGCGTGGTTCAGGGATCTTCTGATGTATCCGGTCGAAAAAATCCTTTCAAAAAATCCATTTCTGGAATCATCTGTAAAACAGAAGATCGAGGAAGATTTTACAGAAAAGATAATTCCTGAGCTATCCCGGGAAGCAGAAAACATTCCCATTGGTGAATCAGGTATAGTAGCGCTGGACTGGATGAACGGAAGAAGGACACCTTATGCCAATCAGCGCTTAAAAGGAGCAGTAACCGGAATAAATCTGGGTACGGATGCACCAAAAATATTCAGATCGCTTGTCGAAGCGACTGCTTTCGGAGCTAAGAAGATAGTTGACAGATTTACAAAAGAAGGAATTGACATAAAAGGTATTATTGCACTGGGGGGTATACCGAAAAAATCCCCGTTTATTATGCAGGTGCTTTGTGATGTTCTGAATATTCCGATCAGGATCGCAAAATCTGAGCAGACATGTGCTCTCGGAGCAGCAATGGCAGCTGCAGTATGCTCCGGAATATACTCGACCATTGAAGATGCACAAAAAACGATGGGGAACGGTTTCGAAAAGGAATATATACCGGACCCTGAAAAGGCTCATCAATATGGCATCCTCTACGAAAGCTATTCAAAACTTGCTGATTTTATTGAAAATGAATTCACGAGGACAGAGAATGAGTAAATACAAAGAATTGAAAGAAAAAGCCTGG
This sequence comes from Candidatus Zhuqueibacterota bacterium, assembly GCA_042564455.1. Classification (GTDB taxonomy): domain Bacteria; phylum SM23-31; class SM23-31; order SM23-31; family SM23-31; genus JBHPLC01. Next base: position 47,067 of record JBHPLC010000001.1, read on the forward strand.
AAATGTAATCTTGATCTTCATGAAAAAGGAGTTGTGATCTATACTTTCGGTAATGTTAGTGCATTCGATAAAAACGAGAAGGTGTTTGCGATAAAACCGAGCGGAATTCCCTATGATAAGTTGAGACCTGAAGATATGGTTGTCGTGGATCTGAAGAATACAATAATAGACGGGGATCTGCGTCCCTCATCAGATACGAAGATCCACAGCGTGCTGTACAGAAATTTTCCTGAAATAGGGGGGGTTACACACACTCATTCAACGTATGCGGTTGCCTGGGCGCAGGCGATGAAACCCGTTCCAGTGCTTGGGACAACACATGCTGACCATCTCAGCAGGGATATTCCCTGTACTCAGATGATGAGTGATGATGCAATAAGCGGAGACTATGAGGAAGAAACCGGTTTGTTAATTGTTGACACCTTCAGGGATATTGATCACAAAGAGACAGAAATGGTACTTGTTGCCGGACACGGTCCTTTTACATGGGGAGAAACACCCGAAGAGGCTGTTTATAACAGTGTTATGCTTGAAGAGCTGGCTAAGATGGCTGCACTTACTTACAATATAAATCCTGATACTCCCCGGTTAAAAGATACATTGATCGATAAACATTACCGGCGCAAGCATGGTAAAGATGCATACTACGGCCAGGAAGGAAAGTAATCTTATTCAGGAAATACATTCTTTGAAAGTGATAAAACAGGAGAAACTTGATGAATAACATAGCAGATATTATTACAGGCATTATTGCTGTGAGCCGTGATTGTTTTCCGATCGAACTGTCACGGGAAAGAAGGAAAAAAGTTACTGAAGCCTGTGTGAAAAAAGGTGTGCCGATTGTTGAAATTCAGACGATCATCGAGAACGAGAATGATATCGAAAAAGCATTAAAAGAAATATATGAGAATAATATAAACTCTCTTGTGATATATCTGGGGAATTTTGGACCGGAAGGACCCACGACGATTCTTGCAGAGCAGTTTGACGGTCCTGTCATGATTGCTGCGGCTGCCGAAGAAACGGGAGAAAATCTTATTAACGGACGTGGTGATGCATACTGCGGGATGCTGAATACTTCATATAATGTTGGCCTAAGAAAACTTCTGCCTTTTATACCTGAATATCCTGTAGGAATTCCTGATGAAGTGGCGGCAATGATTGAAGATTTTATTCCTGCAGCCAGAATAGCAAGCAGTATCAGGGATCTCAAAATATTCTCATTCGGTCCCAGGCCGCAGGATTTTCTTGCATGTAACGCTCCGATAAAACCTTTATATGATATTGGTGTGGAGATCATGGAAAACAGCGAGCTGGATTTGCTTGACATATATCAATCTGCTGAAGGAAGTTCGCAGATAGAGTCGGTTGCGAAGGAAATGGCTCAGGAGTTAGGGACCGGTAATACTTATCCGGATATCCTGAAAAAGCTCGCTCAGTACGAAATTGCATTGACAACCTTTATGGAAGATAATCTTGGTTTGTCAAAGTTCGGGATATTTGCGAACAAATGCTGGCCGTCTTTTGAAAAGTTTTTTTCCTTTGTTCCGTGTTTTGTAAATTCCCGTCTGGCATCCCGTGGTATTCCGGTTGCCTGTGAAGTTGATATTTATGGAGCGCTCAGCGAGTATATGGCTTCTTGTGCGACCCTGCTGCCGGCAACACTTCTGGATATCAACAATTCCGTACCCGGTGATATGGTGGAAGAAAAACAATCTCTGCTCAGTGATTATAAATCTACGGATCTGTTTATGGGATTCCACTGCGGGAATACAGCCTCGAGCTGCATGCTTTCATGCTCTATGAAACATCAGCTTATCATGCACCGGCTTATGGAACCGGATAGAGATCCGGATATAACCAGGGGGACTCTTGAAGGAAGAATTAAACCGGGTGATATCTCAATTTTCCGGCTCCAGTCTACGAGTGAAACAGACTTAAAGGCTTATGTCGCTGAGGGTGAAGTTCTGGATATTGATCCAAAATCATTCGGGTGCATAGGTGTATTCGCTGTCCGTGAAATGGGCAGGTTCTACAGGCATATCCTGATAGAAGAACGGTTCCCTCATCATACAGCTGTTGCTTTTAAACATGCGGGGAAAGTTCTTTTTAATGCTGTAAAGTTATTGGGTATTGAAGACATATCATTCAATTATCCTTCAAACAAAATGTATAAAACAGAAAATCCGTTTTAAGGCAAATAAAACTTTTTGAGTGGAGAAAACTATAATGACTGAATCAGCGCTTTCTGTATTCGGGATATTGGACTGGCTGACATTGGGATTATTCCTGCTCGGATTAGTCGGAATAGTCTGGTGGGTACTGCGTCAAAAAGAAGATACTACCACAGATTACTTTCTTGCCGGAAGAGATGTCGGCTGGATAGCTATAGGTGCTTCGATTTTCGCATCGAATATAGGTTCGGAACATCTTGTCGGTCTTGCCGGTGCAGGAGCGGAAAGTGGATTAGCAATGTCACATTGGGAAATTCAGGCTTGGTTGATTCTTGTTCTGGGTTGGGTTTTTGTCCCGTTTTATTCCAGAAGCAAAGTATTTACCATGCCTGAATTTTTGGAGAAACGATTTTGTTCTTCAGCCAGAACCTTTTTATCGGTAATATCTCTGATCAGCTATGTCCTTACTAAAGTAGCGGTAACGGTCTTTGCCGGAGGACTTGTCTTCAAAACGGTTTTTGGCGTCGATCAGATAATGGGGATTGATGTTTTTTGGATCGGCGTTGTCGTATTAGTCACCTTGACCGGACTATTTACGATCTTCGGGGGAATGAAATCAGTACTGTATACATCGGTGCTGCAGACACCTGTACTTGTTATCGGTTCGCTCATGATACTGATAGTTGGTTTGGTCAAGATAGGTGGGTGGAGCGAATTTATGGCAATTACCGGAGATAAAATGCATATTATCCGCCCAGCTGATGACCCTGAATTTCCATGGACCGGTGTACTTCTTGGTTCAGCAATAATTGGATTCTGGTATTGGTGTACAGACCAGTATATTGTGCAGAGAACGCTGTCGGCGCGAAACCAGACTCAAGCACGCAGAGGCGCTATATTTGCCGGATACTTGAAACTGCTGCCTGTTTTTATATTTATGATCCCCGGAATGATCGCCTTTGCTCTAAAAGAGAAAGGGCTGCTTGCTCTTGAAAGTTCTGATGCGGCGTTTCCCGCCCTGGTTACAGCTCTCCTGCCTATAGGTTTCAAAGGAATTGTTGTTGGCGGCCTTATAGCGGCTTTAATGAGTTCTCTTGCGTCATTGTTTAACTCTACTGCAACACTGTTCACTGTCGATTTTTATAAACGTTATAAACCGGATTCAACAGAGAAACACCTTGTATTTGTGGGACGCGTAGCGACCGCGGTTGTGGTTCTGCTGGGAATCTTATGGATACCGTTAATTAAGCTTGTTGCCGATGTACTCTATGAATATCTGCAGAATGTTCAGTCGTTAATAGCTCCGTCTATTGCCGCAGTTTTTGTAATGGGCGTTTTTTCAAAGCGCGTAACTCCCGCAGGAGGCCTTTGGGGAATGGTGGTGGGATTCATATTCGGAATGCTGCGGTTGGTACTGATGATTTTTCAGGAATACCTGAATCCGGATGGATTACTTTATTACATAGTTGATATCAATTGGCTTCATTACTGTATCTACCTGTTCTTTCTATCTATCGCGGTCATTGTTGGTGTAAGCATATTCACAAAGAAAGCGGATGATGACCAAATCAGGGGATTAACTTATGGTTCCGCCACTCCCGAACAAATTGCCGAGACCCGCTCGAGCTGGGACAAGTGGGATGTGATACATTCAGGCATAATAATCGGTATTGTTGTCGCATTTTATATATATTTCTGGTAATGAATATTAAAATACTATGATTCCACTATATCCGGTAACAAAAGGACTGATTTTTGACTGTGACGGAACACTTGTCGATTCCATGCCGATCCATATGGAGGCCTGGAAAAAGGCATTTGCTGAATTTGGTGAAAACTGTTCAGATGAATTCCTGAATCCTTTAAAAGGGATGCATGAAGAGGAAATCGTAGATTTGTACAATAAACGATATCAGAAAAACATAAACAGCAGGAAGCTTGTTGATCAGAAACATTTATACTTTAGGGAGAAAGTTGATACTGTACAACCGATAAAACCGGTTGTTGCATTAGCAGAAAGCTGCCGCAATAAAATACCGATGGCAGTTGTTTCCGGCGGAAGAGAAAAAAATGTTATCCGTTCACTGGAAATTATTGGAATAAATGACCTGTTTCAGGTAATTCTAACCGCTGATGATCCGATAAAACCCAAACCGGCTCCTGATATTTTTCTGGAGGCTGCCCGGCGAATTGGAGTTGAACCAAGACTCTGTCAGGTATTTGAGGACGGTGATATCGGGCTTGAGGCTGCTCGTACAGCAGGAATGGAAGTGACGGATATCAGACAATATATATAAAAATTATAGAATATTTTGAAGGGGAAAAACAATGAATAAAATGAGAAAAGTTGTGGTTTTCGGGATCCTGCTGCTCCTGTTTTTCGGGTGTGCAGGCCCCAAAAGCAAAGATTATCCGATACAGCCAATATCATTCACGCAAGTACATTTGAATGATGTTTTCTGGGCACCGCGCCTTGAAACAAACCGCACAGTAACTATTCCATTCGTATTTGAAAAATGTGAAGAGGTTGGGCGAATTGATAATTTTGCGGTTGCGGGAGGATTAAAAGAGGGAGAACAGAGAGGGAGTTATCCATTTGATGATACTGATGTCTACAAGAATATTGAAGCTGCATCTTATTCCATGATGGTGCATCCTGATCCTGAACTGGATAAATATCTCGATGATTTGATAAGTATTATCGCAGCTGCACAGGAAGATGACGGATATCTTTATACAGCGAGGACAAATAATACGGAGCGTTTGCGCCGCAGATGGTTCAGAGATGAACGTTATGAAAATCTTACTGAGAGTCATGAATTATATAATCCGGGGCATCTTTATGAAGCTGCCGTTGCTCATTTTCAGGCCACCGGAAAACGCAATCTGCTGGATATAGCTATAAAAAATGCAGATCTGATCGACAGCGAATTTGGACCGGGTAAGCTGCAGAAACCTCCGGGACATCAGGTGATCGAAATGGGCCTTGTAAAATTGTTCAGAGCAACAGGTGATGAAAGATACCTGGATCTTGCAAAATATTTCCTTGATGTTCGTGGAAAACCGCTTGATGACCGAAGACTTCGGGGAACTTATAATCAGGACCATATGCCTGTCGTTGATCAGGATAAAGGCGTTGGACATGCGGTTCGTGCTGCATACATGTATGCCGGGATGGCGGATGTTGCCGCACTGACCGGGGATGAATCATATATAAGAGCAATTGATAAAATATGGAATAATGTTGTTGGTACAAGATTATATATAACCGGTGGTATCGGTTCTTCCGGTTCCGGTGAGGGTTTCTCCCGGGATTATGATCTTCCGAATATGAGTGCATACAATGAAACCTGTGCATCCATCGGAAATGTGTATTGGAATCACAGGATGTTCCTGCTGCATGGTGATGCGAAATATATCGATGTTATGGAACGTACACTCTATAATGCATTGATCGATGGCATTTCACTTGATGGTGGTCTCTTTTTCTATCCCAATCCGCTCGAATCTGTTGGGCAGCACCAGAGAAGCCCATGGTTCAGTTGTGCCTGCTGTACCGGTAATGTAACACGTTTTATAGCGTCTGTTCCGGGTTATGTCTATGCCGTCAAAAACAGCGATCTTTATGTGAATCTCTATGCTGGCGGTGAGGTAACAGCCAATATAAAAGACCGGCCGGTCAAGGTAATGCAGGAAACACGATATCCGTGGGATGGAGCTGTATCAATTACGGTACAGCCTGAAAGTGGAAAGGAAAAATTCGCACTTATGCTCCGGATACCGGGTTGGGCACAAAATGAACCAATACCGAGTGACCTGTATCATTTTATGGATACTAATAATGAAAATGTAACTCTGAAAGTGAACAATGAGCCGGTAAAACTGGAAATAAAAGATGGTTATGCAAGGATTAATCGTTCATGGGAGACCGGAGACCTCGTAGAATTAAATCTTCCCATGCCGATCCGCCGTGTAGCAGCTATCGACAGTGTGGAAGCAGACAGAGGGAAAGTGGCACTGCAGAGGGGGCCGATAGTCTTCTGTGCTGAGTGGCCTGATAATAAAGACGGATATGTCAGAAACCTTCTGCTGACCGATGAAACTACTCTTCAGACAGAATTCAGATCTGACCTTTTGAACGGAGTTCAGGTAATAACCGGAAAAATTTCAGGAGTGAAAGTTGCAGATGATCATAGGTCGCTGGAAACTTCCGAACAGGATTTTACTGCGATTCCGTATCATGTCTGGGCGCATCGAGGCAGGGGTGAAATGTCAGTCTGGCTGGCGAGGGAAGAAACGGCTGCAAATCCTCTGATGAGCCCGACAATTGCTTCGACAAGCAGAGTCAGGGTATCCTTTGGCCCGAATCCAAATGCTCTGAACGATCAGCTTGAACCGAACAGTTCCGGTGACCATGAAGTACCTTTCTATCACTGGTGGCCTCATAAAGGAACAACAGAATGGGTGCAGTTAAGTTTTGATGATACAAAGGAAGTATCGACCGTTGAGGTGTACTGGTTTGATGACACCGGAAGAGGTGAATGCCGTCTTCCGAAATCCTGGAGGATCCTGTACCGTGACGGCAGGGAATGGAAACCTGTTACTGCAAAAGGAGAATATGAGGTGGAAATTGATACTTTTAATAAAGTTGAGTTTGAACCAATTGAGGTTCGGTCACTGCGCATCGAGATAGATTCACAGGAAAGATGGGCAGGCGGTATACATGAACTGCGTATCAGGTAAAGCTGCAGGAACAAATTATTTACCTTTAAACGGGAATAATATATGAAACGAATATTACTTTGTTCGCTAATTCTGATTTACGCTTACACGGCTGCCGCACAGGGAGTCGTCCGGGATGACGCGATAATAAAGGATTATTACAGTGCTTCAATAACTGCACCGCCTGAATCCTTAGGATTCGATCCGTACTATAAGAAATATACGGACGCTAACGGCATACCGATACTGAGCTCTGAAAAAGTGCCGGATACAGCGCTGCTTGTGGCACGCGATATAATTAATTATATGCTTTTGGAGCGTCCTGACCTGCGAGCCGCCCTGATCGGGCGGAACATGCGCATCGGTGTCATGGCGCTTTCTGAAACTACAACCGATATCCCCGAACACCGGAACATGAAGAAACCGGGACCGGACGACCGCCGCCTTACGGAAGGCGAGAAAAGTAATTATGCCCGGATCGCTGCAATGACAGATAAGGAATACTGGGATCGGCGTGCAAGGGGAATGGGGGGGAATCCCACGACCTGTGCCGAAGAGAACCTGCTGGGTTACCCCGGGACACGGTACTATGGTGAAAATATTCTGGTGCATGAATTTGCTCACGCGATCATGGGGAACGGTATACGGCGTGTCGATCCCGATATGTATAATGAGATTAGAACGGCCTATGAAGAAGCCATGGTGAAAGGATTGTTTAAGGGGCACTATGGTGCGACTAATGCCAATGAATACTGGGCGGAAGGCACGCAGTTCTGGTTCTGGTCGAATTATGAATACAAGGAAGGGGATACGATCGTTTATTCGCCGGATGACCTGAAACGATACGATCCAAAACTTTATGAACTGCTCAGCCGCGTATATCCCGCAGACCACCATAATCCGATGGACGTTTACTATAATTTCAAAGGGCAGGGCAGGAAAAGATGAGCCAATATATTTTTCCGGGAGCACTGGTTATATTCAGATTATGCTGAAACAAATAGTTTTGAATAATAATAAAGTGGTGTTCATATGAAAAAATGGATGTATATCAGGATAAATGCAGTATTCTATATGGCTTTATTTGCCGTATTGCTGCTTGTCGGTTGTGCGTCTCAGGAACTCGCTCCGATCGTTTATACTGTTTCATTTTCCGCTCCGGAAACACAATACGCGGAAGTAGAGGCTGTCATACCGGTTTCAGATACAGCGGAGTTTGAACTGATGATGCCGGTATGGTCACCGGGGTATTACCGAGTTGAAAACTACGCACGCCGAATTGAGGATTTTTCCGCCGCAACACTAGACGGTACAACGCTTAATGTAGAACATCCCAAAGATAACCGATGGCAAATTGGGCAAGTTGAAAGTAAGGAAGTTGTCGTTACCTACCGTCTTCTGTGCAACGGCCGTTCGGTTACGACCAACTGGATCGGGGAGGATTATGCTGTCTTGAACGGTGCAGCGGCGTTCATTACACTGGCTGAAGAGGATTCCCGCCCGCATGAAATCATAATTGAACTCCCGCAAGGGTGGAGTCATGTGATGACCGGGCTTGATGAAGTACCTGACGGAATGCCAAATCATTTCAGGGCTGACGATTACGAAATACTTGTCGATTCACCGATCCTTGCAGGTAACCTGACAATCAATGAATTCGAAGTGAACGGTATTCCCCACTATGTCGTTGACGCGGGAGATGTCGGTCAGTGGGACAGCCGGAGCAATACGGAAGATATTGAGAAGATTGTAGATGAAACAGTTAAGTTCTGGGGAGATATTCCTTATAAGAAATATGTCTTTATGAACGTATTCCGACGGGGAGGAGGAGGTCTTGAGCATTCGAATTCCACATTGCTGACGGCAAGTTCCGGACGATCGAGCCTTTCATGGTTAATGTTCGTCAGCCATGAGTTCTTTCATACTTACAACGTCAAGAATCTGCGCCCAATAGAGCTTGGCCCGTTCGACTATGAGGATCCTCCGAACACAAGCGGCCTCTGGATAGCAGAAGGATTTACCTCCTATTACGGCGACCTGATGGTGGTACGCAGCGGGTTGTGCACGATGGAAGAGTATCTGTCGCGTCTATCTTCTGCTATTGGGCGGCTTCAGAACACCCCCGGACGGCTAGTTCAGACTCTCGAGCGGTCATCGCTTGATGTATGGTCTATCGGAATGATGGGCGGGGACAATGCCACAACAATCAGCTATTACATTAAGGGTCAGGTCGCAGGATTCCTGCTCGATGCAGAGATACAGCAGGCGACCGGTGGTGAGAAAAGTCTGGACGATGTCATGAGACTTGCATACAAGCGATATGGAGGTGAACGCGGATTTACAGCGGATGAATTCCGGGAGACCTGTGAAGAAATTGCCGGTATGGATATGAAGGAGTGGTTCAGGAAGACGGTTTCATCAACTGAAGAGCTTGAATATGATGAAGCGCTCGAATGGTTCGGCCTGCGGTTTGCGGGATCAGATGAACAGGATCCTGTTCAGAAATGGAATTTTGAAATACGTGAAGCTGCCGCTGAATCGCAGAAAAACAGGATGAAGAAATGGTTAATGAGTAGAGGCAGCCATTAAGATATTCAAAGATAAAAGCTGTAAAATAGAGAGGTTAACTTATACAATAATAATTTTAACTATGTAATGGGGATTATTATCATGAAAAAATTTCTAATCTTTTTTGTAGTCACTTTGTTATTGAGTGCCTGTGCAAAGGAAGTAGCGGAACAGCTGTCAATGGATTTTGAGGCGAATCCGTTCCCGCTGTCCAGAGTGACACTGTTTGACAGCCCGTTCACGGAAGCGATGGAACGTACAAACAGCTACCTGAGTTTTCTCGATGCCGACCGGATGCTGTACACTTTTCGTGAGAACTACGGCCTTCCTACGCTGGATGCTGAACCGGTACGGGGATGGGATGCACCTGACGGTAAACTGCGGGGTCATTCTATGGGACATTTTATCGTTGCACTTTCACAGGCGTATGCCAGCACCGGGGATGAGCAGTACAAGGCAAAGGCAGATTATATCGTTGCGGAATTGGCAAAATGCCAGGCACTCGCAGAGGAGCAAGGGTATAAATCCGGTTACCTGAGTGCATATGGGGAATACCAGTTCGACGAACTCGAGCAGCTGCAGACCTATCCGAATATCTGGGCCCCCTATTATACGCAGCATAAGATCGTATCCGGTATGATAGCAGCGTATTACCATACGGGCAATCTTGAGGCCCTGGAGGTCGCTAAAAAAATGGGGGAATGGACGCATGAACGACTGAGTAAAGTCGAGCAGGATCGGCTTCAGAAGATGTGGGATATCTATATTGCCGGGGAGTTTGGAGGTTCAAATGAAGTGATGGCGGAACTAAGTGCGATAACCGGTGATCCGAAGTATCTTGCAGCCGCAAAGTTCTTCGATCATGACAAGATATTTATCCCAACTGCGGCAAATGAGAATAAATTGGAAGGGAATCATGTCAACCAGACGATCCCGAAAATCACCGGTGCCCTGCGTATTTTTGACCAGACAAAAGAGCAGAAATATTATGATATAGCGGAAAATTTCTGGCATATGGTTACCGGGCATCACATGTATATCATCGGCGGTGTCAGTCATGGTGAGATGTTCAGGGAACCGGACGGTATAGGTGAGTACCTGGACGGGAAAACCTGCGAGACCTGCTGTACCTATAACATGCTGAAACTTACGAAACAGCTTTTCATGCATGATCCTCAGGCGGAGTACATGGACTATTACGAGCGGGGGTTGTACAACCATATTCTCGCATCGCAGGATCCGCGCTCGGAGCATGGATTTGTGACCTATGGTGTTCCCATGCTGCCAGGCGGCTCTAAAGGGTACAGCAACGATTACAATTCATTTTCCTGCTGTCATGGTACAGGAATGGAAAACCATACCAAGTACGGGGAAAGCATCTACTTTCACAATGACGACGTCCTTTGGATAAACCTGTTTATACCTTCCGAACTGGACTGGAAAGAGGAAGGTATCAGGATCCGCCAGGAAACATCATTTCCGGAAGAGCAAGGGATCACAATATTAATTAAGGGCAGCAGTGATTTTGCACTTAAGATCAGAAGGCCATTCTGGGCGGAAGAAGGTTTTACCGTGAAAATTAATGGTGAGGAACAGCAGATATCAGCAGAGCCGGGCAGTTACCTTTCTCTTGACAGATCATGGAAAAATGGGGATAAAGTTACGGTAGACATGCCGTTTAAGATTCGTGTCGAATACACACCGGACGTACCAGATCTCGGTGGATTCATGTATGGGCCGGTACTTCTTGGAGCGGAAAATATTAAAGAAATGCTAACCTTGAGGATCAATGGTAATGATCCGGCACGTTCATTCAGACCTGATCCGCGTGATCCGCTGCTTATGTATTCAAATAATATTTCTTTTAAACCATTTTACGAAATTCACGGCACATCATACGGTGTTTATTTCAAGACCGATACTACATCAGTCCGGGGGCGTAGAAGAAGATAGGGCAAAAATAATTGCACAACATACAAACGGGACAGGAATATAAGCTGATGAAATGTTATAATCTGTAAATTTCTGTTCCAGAACTGGGGGAGTTATGAAACGACCGGTTTTTTTCTATTCTTTTCTTTGTTTGATTTCAATTGTATTGATAACACCTTTTTCTGCTGCAGCTCAGCAGATCTGGCCGCATCCTGTACCGTGCAGGGTACAGGACAGTGTCAATCCGGACCTGTTTATCATGACACTCGGAAATGTCAGCACGTCCCTTGCAGATGGTATGTTCGATCCGGTGCGGGATGAAGTGCGGTTGAATAACGGGATTGTTCTGAGGAATTACTTTCGGGATTCTCTCAGAGTGGAGTATTATGAGCCCATTGATAAGTCGATCTTCCCGCTCCCTCCGTCCGGATGGTGCTCGTGGTATTTTTATTACTATGACCTCGATGAAAACGAGGTTATGCTGAATGCACGGTGGATCAACGAAAACCTCAAAGATTACGGCGCCCTCTATGTACAGATCGACGACGGCTGGCAGAGAGGCGAAACGGTTGGGACACGCGACTGGACGCATCTCCATGATTATTTCAAGAGTGGAATGGACGTTCTGGCTGACAATATCAAATCGCAGGGTTTGATCCCTGGTATATGGCTGGCACCTCACGGCCAATCGAACGAAACGCTTGTTAAAAACACTCCGAATGTTTTCATGTTCAGACCGGACGGGACATCTGCTTCCGATACATGGGAGGGTAAATTTCTTGTTGATCCGACAACACCGGAGACTCATCAGTACTTGACCGACCTGTTTACTAAATTCAGGGAATACGGATATGAATATTACAAGATCGATGGACAGCCGATCGTAGCGAGGGAATACAGAGGAAAACAGGAATTCATGAAAGATCAATCCGGTGATGGAAACGAGCTGTATCGAAAAACCCTGGAAACTATAAAAGATGCGATAGGGCCTGAAAGTTTCCTGCTCGGGTGCTGGGGCATCCCCGTTGAAGGTGCCGGGATAATGGACGGATCACGAACAGGAGGCGATGTCGATATCAGCTGGAGCGGATTTATGGGCGCTCTCAGTGCGACTATGAGATATTATTACCAGCATAATATAATGTGGTATACTGATCCGGATGTCATGCTGCTTCGGTATCCGCTGACAACGGACCAGGCACGGACGTGGGCTACCCTGCAGGGCCTGACAGGGCAGGGGCTTCTGACCAGCGACCGGCTTCCGGATCTGGGGGAAGAGCGAGTTGAAATGCTGAAATCTGTGTATCCTGCGGTCGATATACGGCCTCTGGACCTGTTCCCTGCAAGGGGAAATAAACGGATCTGGGATTTAAAGATCAATCATCTGGACCGGAATTATGATGTTGTTGGTGTTTTTAATTTTGATTCAAATCAAAAGGACCGTATCTATTTATGCTGGAAGGATCTGGGTTTGTCTGAAACCACTCCCATGCATGTTTTTGATTTCTGGAATAAGGAATATATGGGTGTTTGGGAAGCCGGTATGATCGTAGATCTTGCACCGACAAGCTGCCGTGTATTGTCACTTGTGCCGGATAATGGAGAAATTCAGGTCGTTTCCACGAACCGCCACATTACTCAGGGATGGGTCGATCTTATATCAATGAATTATGACAAGAACATCACTTCCATGGAAGGTAGAAGCAATATTATAAAGAATGATCCTTACGAAATTCGTTTTGCATTCCCGAAGGGACAGAATTTCAGAGTAAGACAAGTAACCGCAAGTACAGCTTTAGGTTCTGTTCCTGTTTCCTTTACAAATCATCAGTTCTGGGCATCGGTACAGATTACTTCTCCCCAGACAACTGAAGTGACATGGGAAGTAGGCTTTGAACCGGCTGATCATTATCATTATGCTGTCAAGGATCCGACAGGACTGCGTGTCCGGCGGGAAGGATTTGAAGGTGCAGAGATCAGCTGGAGCTCACAGTATTATCTCAATGTCGGGTATCAGGTCTATCTTAACGGTAAACTGTTGGGGTACACTCCGACAACGAGTTTTCCTCTTCGTGGATTGGATCCAAATAAGAGACATGTCGTTGGAGTAAGGACGGTCTGGGAAGACGGCGCACTCAGCGAAGGTACGGCAGAGCAGGAATTCTCATTGTATGATATGATACCGGCAGAGGTATACCTTACCGACCTGGAACCAGTGCCTGTAAGTAGCGGCAGAGGAGGTTTTGGGATGGGGCGAGACGTCACAACGGGAACAATTTCAATCGATGGAAATCTTTTCGAACGGGGAATAAGAATAGGAGCGAACACAGTGACAGCATTCGATCTGAATGAAATATTTTCCTCTATGGAGGCTCGTTTTGGCGTTGATGATGCAGCAACTGCAGGTGCTGATACGGTTAACTTTATAATTGTCGGTGACGAGAAAGAACTGTGGCGAAGCGGCACTATGACCAAGTCCGATGGCATACAATCAGTTCAGGTGGATATTAGAAACGTACGAAGATTAACACTTCAAGTTACCGGAAGCCGGCAGGGCGGACAACGCGGAGGTCAGCGTGGGCGCCAGCGGAGCAGTACCACGGTCAATGTGGTAGGAGGGAAAGTTATAAAGTAAAAGGTAGTGGTACAAATAATCTGAAAGTATGTATTATATGAAAGTTTATAATCAATTTAAGAAAAAACACTCATTACATAAATCAGTAATTCGATGTTTACTATATATTGGTACTGCCGTATTATCATTTGTTATTTTACCGGGTACCCATTCCGGTATTAATACTTCAACCGGCGGTAAAAGCATCTCATGGGGGATAACCACCGTTACCATACAAAATGCAGCTGCATATGATGTGTCGCCGATGCTTGCCTCACTGGCGGGAATCCCTGGAGAGGAGGAAACGGTATGGAACATATCTGCAACTGGAGAGGCAGACATACCGGCAGCCCCGATTACCTTGCCCTCATCTGAATCAGTGGAACAAACAGAACACGGAACAAAGCTTCCTCCGGAGATCGTAGCGAGTTTCGACGGGCTCGGAGAAGGTTTTGAAGGTCCGCAGGGTACGGCAAGGTTCCGTAATCCGTCCGACAACTCGCTTGCGGTAGGGCCGGATCACATCGTCCAGACCGTGAACTCCCGGATGGCGGTCTTCACAAAAAAGGGGGGAAAATACGACACGACCGGACAGGTGCTCTATGGGCCGGTTCCGACAAATAACGTATTCAGAGGTTTTGGAGATCCCGGTGAGATCAATAACGGAGACGCCGTTGTACGTTATGACCAGCTCGCTGACAGGTGGCTGATCGTTATGCCTATATTCAGGCGTGTTCCGCCCCGTGAGAACGAACCGGAAGTGCCCCGATCAGGAGAATCTGCACATCTGAGTCAGGAAGGCGTACCGGGACAACCCGGCCCAGCCGAACAGCTCTTCCAGCCGCCACCGCCAGCCCCGGTTGATGAAGCAGCCGCAGCGGCGGTACGAGGTCAGAGAAGAACCCGGGGGCAAAGGCAGAGTCCGCAGGGTTCGTACGCAATGTGCTACGCAGTCAGCACGAGCCCTGATCCGCTCGGATCCTATTACCGATACGAGTTTCTTCGACCGCTGTTTCCCGACTACCCCCGTCCGGCGGTCTGGCCTGACGGTTACTATGTTCCGACCAGCACTGGAGATGATATTATCCAGAAACACGCGTATGTGGTAGACCGGAAGAAAATGCTCAGGGGCGAGCCCGCGACCGAGCAGGGATTCATTGTCGACGGTGTGAATTTCCTGAACAACGCTGACCTCGATGGAAAGCAGCTTCCTCCAACGGGAGCCCCGAACATCATGATGGCTGCCGGTGGGTCGCAATTGAATGAGATTTTGGCAGACAGTGTCATCTATGTCTGGAAGTTTTTCGTGAACTGGGAAGATCCGTCTAAATCGAGGCTGGAAGGTCCGGAGAATATCCCCGTTGCGCCCTATGAATATCTGGGCGGCGGCCAGTTAACGAGTACGGTACCGCAGCCGGGAACAGACCGTCGCCTTGATTCACAGGGTGATAAGATCATGGCGCGCCTCGTCTACCGGCGGATCGGCGACCGGGAGTCGATCGTCGCCGTGCATTCGGTGAACACCTCTGCGGGCGGTGGCGGTGTCCGATGGTATGAATTCCGACTGGATGTAAATCGAGACGTGAAACTCTACCAGCAGGGTACGTATGCCCCCGGCGGATTTTACCGGTGGATGGCAAGTCCGGCTATTGATGCCATGGGCAACATCGGAATCGGGTATTCTTTCGGTGGAACACCGTATTTTGCCGGACAGCGTTTCGCAGGGAGACACACGGACGATCCACTCGGCATCCTGACACTGCATGAAGCGGTACTCGTTGAAGGTGAAGCAGCGCAGACTAATACCCTGCGATGGGAGGACTATACACAGACAGCGATAGACCCGGACGATGACCTCACTATCTGGTACGTAGGCGATTACCTCAAGTCAGGCGCAGCAAATTACTCGACACGTATCGGCGCTTTTCGCCTGACCGGAGGGACACAGCGTCACTGATAGTTCTGCTAAGCCTGAACAAGATCAATTGTGGAATATGAAAAGGTATATAATTCTACATAAATATATTAATAAAACGGAAGGAATATATTATGAATATCCGAAATATATTCACACCGTTATTCATTTTGGTTTTTACACTATTCCCGCTTTTTGATTCAATTTCACAGGTACGGTTTAACGAAGATATTCTAAAGGGATTTTCATACCGAAATTTAGGGCCATACAGGTTGGGTGCCAGGATCTCAGACATTGCTGTGCCTGATTTTCCTTCCGGGGATCATCTATATACTTACTATGTAGGCACATGGTCCGGCGGATTGTGGAAAACAACCAATAACGGTACCACATTCGAGCCGCTCTTTGATGAACAGCCTAATCTGAATATCGGAGATGTCGCCCTTGCACCTTCAGATCCCGACGTTGTCTGGGTAGGGACAGGGGATGCATTCAATTCACGGACTTCATACAGCGGGGACGGTGTTTACAGATCAACCGATGCAGGAAGTACCTGGGAAAATATGGGATTGAGAGATTCCCATCATATCGCCAGGATCGTTATCCATCCTGAAAATCCGGACATTGTTTATGCTGCTGCAATGGGGCATCTGTATTCGGACAATGAAGAACGGGGAGTTTTTAAGACCACTGACGGAGGGAAAACATGGGAAAAATCACTTTATATAAGTGAGAAAGTCGGGGTAACCGACCTCGTAATGAATCAGGATGATCCTGCCATTCTTTATGCTGCTGCCTATGAAAAGCAGCGGCTGCCCTGGGTATATGTCAATAACGGTCCCGGAAGCGGTATCTACATGACTGAAGATGCCGGCAATACCTGGACAAGACTGGCTGGAGGGCTGCCGGACGGAAAAATAGGCCGTATCGGAATCGATATCTATTTGAGAAATCCGGATATCCTGTATGCGGTTATAGAGAATGCCAATACGCGTCCGCCAACCGAACAGGAAATTGAACAGGACAGACAACGAGGCCGGGAATCACAGGAAAGAGTTGTCGGAGGAGAGGTATACCGTACGGATAATGCCGGAAAATCGTGGACAAAAATGAATTCCGCTGAAGATAACATCGGTTCAAAAAGTCCCTATTATTTTAACCAGCTCAGAATAGATCCCAATAACGATCAGAACATTTTTGTAACAGGTGTTTCCCTGAGCAGTTCGACTGATGGCGGTCGTTCGTGGTATGATATTGACTGGCCGCCCAGAAGACTCTTCTCCAGTATGTTCGGTGATGTCCGGACATTATGGATTGACCCTGAGAACTCCAATCGGATTATCATGGGGAGTGACGGAGGTATATATGTTTCCTATGACGGCGGAAGGACATGTGATCATCGTGATAATCTGCCGCTCGGAGAATTTTATGCGATAGGTGTTGACATGGAAGATCCCTACAATATTTACGGCGGCATGCAGGATCATGAAATGTGGAAGAGCCCGAGCAACGGACCAGGCGGGGATATCACTCAGTTTGACTGGACAGCGCTCGGCGGCGGTGACGGTATGTATACTCTCGTCGATCCTGAAGACAGCCGCTGGCTATACACTACACGCCAGCACGGAAGTCACTATCGTGTCGATCAGAAACTGGGATATCAGGTCAGTATAAGGCCTCAGCCGGCGGAAGGAAAACCACCTTATCGTTTTATATGGTGTACACCCCTGCATATTTCTCCACATAACAGCCGGATCATATATGCCGGTGCACAGGTTCTGCTACGTTCTGTTGACCGTGGAGATCACTGGCAGGAGATCAGCCCCGACCTAAGTACTAATGACACGGCTAAAATGATTTCGGGAACACAGGGAGGTATCCCATGGTTTGCGATTTCGACTATTTCAGAATCACCGATAACTCCCGGGATTATCTGGGTTGGTACCTGCGACGGAAAGGTACATGTCACGAAAAACGGCGGTACTGAATGGACAAACCTGACCAAAAATATCGCTGCTGAGGGATGTCCGGAAAACTATTATGTCAGCCGGATTTTTGCATCCAATTATAATGAAGGCACCGCCTATATAACAAAATCGGGATATGATCGTGATGATTTCGGAACATTCCTGTATAAGACTGAAGATTTTGGTGAGACATGGACTTCGCTGGAAGGGGATCTCCCGGAATCACCGGTAAATGTAATTATTGAAGACAGTAAAAATCCCGATCTGCTGTTCCTCGGAAATGATAAAGGAGTTTTTGTTTCTATTGACCGAGGAAAACACTGGGTGAATATGAATAACCGCATACCGGTTGTTCCTGTTCGTGACCTTATCGTTCATCCCCGGGAGAATGACCTTGTAGTAGCAACATACGGCAGAGGATTGTTTGTCACCGATGTATCGGTGCTGCAGGGAATGAGCGAAAATGTTCTGGATGAGAAAGTCTATCTCTTCGAAATAGAACCGAAAGCACAGCGGATAACGCACTCATTTGGGGCAAATGATTATCTCTTCGGGGACAATCATCTCCGGACGCGAAATGAATCCGGCAGCCTTATTATAAATTTTTATCTCAAAGATGAGTTCACAGATAATGTAAAGATAACCATTACCGATGCTTTCGGGGAAGAGAAAGCTGTTTTTGAAAGGCAGGCGAATGCCGGGATGAACAGTTTGACATGGAACATGAGATCCCGGACTGTCGGACAGCGCGGCGGAAGAGGTTCGCAACCAAGCGATCCCGCTGCACGTTTGGCACCCCCGGGAGAGTACATAGTTACTCTGGAAGCAGCAGGTGAGGAATTGACTCGTAGAGCCCGGGTAACAAAAACGACCGGCTGGTCGGTTGGCCCATTTCCGGTAATTATAAGAAAATAAAAAGCTGTAAGATTAATTGTCAATAACAGGAAAATTC
This sequence comes from Candidatus Zhuqueibacterota bacterium, assembly GCA_042564455.1. Lineage (GTDB taxonomy): Bacteria > SM23-31 > SM23-31 > SM23-31 > SM23-31 > JBHPLC01. The sequence continues at coordinate 65,911 of JBHPLC010000001.1, forward strand.
AGACTTATAATTCATTTTCATAAAAAAATTTAAATATGGAGACCAAATATATGTCTGCCCGAAAAAAAGTATGCATAATATTATTTCTAATGGTTTTTTTATTCCTTCCGGGAATAGTGCAAAGTCAGGTACAGTTGACTGAAGATGATCTGAAAAGTCTTCAGTACAGAAATCTTGGACCATTCAGGGCAGGTGGATGGATCACTGATATCGCTGTACCGGAGTTTCCTGAAAAAGCACACCTTTATACATTTTATGCTGCAACAAGAAACGGGGGTGTCTGGAAAACTACCAACAACGGGACCACATTTGAGCCGATTTTTGATGACCAGGAAGTTCTTTCAATAGGAGATGTGACACTTTCTCCTTCTAATCCGGATATCGTATGGGTTGGGACTGGGGAGGCGGCAAATGCCCGCAGTTCTTACTGGGGAGACGGGGTGTATAAATCGACCGATGCAGGTCAAACATGGCAGAACATGGGATTAACCGATTCACATCATATTGCACGGATCGTTATACATCCTGAAAATCCCGATATTGTTTATGTTGCAGCAATGGGACATCTGTATTCATTCAATGAAGAGCGGGGAGTGTTTAAGACGGTCAACGGCGGAAGAACATGGGAGAAAGTACTGTATATAAATGAGAAAGTCGGAGTGATCGATCTGGTAATGAACAGAAAAAATCCGAATATCCTTTATGCTGCTGCCTATGAAAAATACAGGTACCCATGGCATTTCGAAGAGGGCGGACCTGAGAGCGGCATTTACAAAACTACTGACGCAGGTGAACATTGGACAAAACTCGGAGGCGGCCTTCCGGAAGGAAAGATCGGGAGAATTGGGTTCGACATATATCAAAAGAATCCGGATATCCTGTATGCGGTGGTTGAGAACGCCAATGTACGTCCTCCAACCGCACAGGAAGCAGAGCAGGACCAACGAAGAGGAAGGGGATCACAGGAGAGAATTTTCGGTGGAGAAGTGTACCGTTCAGAAAATGCCGGAGTTACCTGGATAAAGACTAATACTATCGAGGACAACGTTGGAGGAAAAGCTGCGTATTCGTTCAATCAGATCCGTGTTGATCCGAATAACGAAATGAATGTCTTTGTCACCAGTGTAGCCATAGCAAGTTCTAACGACGGCGGAAAAACATGGTTTGACATCGACTGGCCTCCACGGCGAATGTTTTCGCGTAGTTTCGGTGATGTACGCTGCTTCTGGATAGATCCTCAAAATTCTGACCGGATGATAATGGGAAGTGATGGCGGTGTGCATATTACATATGATGGAGGAAAAACATGTGACCATTATACAAACCTGCCTCTTGGTGAGATTTACGCTATTGGTGTCGATATGGATTATCCTTATAACGTCTATGCCGGACTGCAGGACCACGAATCCTGGAAAGGCCCGAGCAACAGCTGGTCGGGATCGATAACACTTGATGACTGGGTGACTGTCGGTACCGGAGACGGGATGTACAATCAGGTTGATCCGAACGACAGCCGATGGCTTTATAATACCAGTCAGTTTGGTGACCATTATCGTTTGGATCAGAAACTGGGAATCCGTGAAAGCATTGTCCCGAGAAGAGGACGGGATCAGGAATCGTACCGATTTAACTGGAATACACCAATTCATATATCACCGCATAACAGTGAGATCATCTATACGGGAACGCAAGGTCTGCTACGCTCGATGCACCGTGGAGACAAATGGCAGGAAATTAGCCCGGACCTGACGGAAAACGATCCGGTAAAGATCGCGGGAAGAGGACATATACAGTATTGTACGATAACAACTATCTCAGAATCACCGGTCACTCCGGGTATAATATGGGTGGGGACAGATGACGGAAAAGTGTGGATCACTCAGAATCATGGTACTGTCTGGACAGAGTGTACAACAGCTATAACTGAAACCGGAGGACCTGCAAATTACTGGGTAAGCCGGGTATTCGCATCAAATTTCAGTGATGGAACTGCATACATTACAAAGACCGGATACAGGAGAGATGATTTCCTGACATTTGTTTTTATGACCGACGATTTCGGTGAATCATGGACCTCGATTTCCGGTAATATAGAGAATAAACCGGTTAATGTAATTGTTGAAGATAGAGTTAACCCAGACCTGTTATTTCTGGGGACTGATAGAGGCATATATGTTTCTATTAACGGTGGGAGCAACTGGATAAGATTGAAAAACAACATGCCGACTGTTCCGGTTCATGACCTTGTTATCCATCCGCGGGAAAAGGACCTTGTAGCCGGAACGTATGGCAGAAGTCTTTTTATTACCGATATTACTCCCCTGCAGGAATTAAATGAGGATGTTCTCTCAGAAAATGTTCATTTGTTTTCAGTTGCACCGAAGATCCCTCAACGGGGTCGAGCAATGGGTAATTATAACCTGTATGGCCACAGGTATGTCACCACACGCAATGAGCCTAATGCCCTTGAGATCTATTATTTCCTCAAAGAATCTGTAAACAATGACATTACTATTACTGTTTCAGAACCATCCGGTGAAATTATTCGTACACTGAGAGGCACGCAGGACAGGGGAATAAACAAGGTATTGTGGAATATTGGCAGAGTATCTCCGGGAGAGTATCTTGTAACTCTTGAATCAGGTAGTATTCGTTTATCGCAGAAAGCTCTTGTCAAATCATCTGCTGATTCTAAGTAAAACTATATAGACGGGGAAAACTATGAATATTCTTCCTTTTAAAAGAAAAATACACTATATGATTCTATTGATATCATTGACTGTATTAATGATATCATGTTCTAAAAATGGACAAATGGATGCCGGTAGGATCCCGAATACATCATTTGAAGAAATGGATGAAAATAAACCGGCCGGCTGGTCGGAATACCGTTTTGGCGGAAGGCCGCAGTTGGTTTATGCTGACAGCGGAAAAACAGGGACAAAAAGTGTGATGATTTCTTCTGAGCGGGGTGCTGATGGAGCATGGGGTGTAATTATTCCGGTGAAACCGTATTCAAATTACCGGCTATCAGGCTGGATAAAGACTGAGGATGTTGAAGTAAACCGTGGAGGAAGAGGAGCTTTATTCAATTTGCATACCGTCAGCAACGCTCAGACTGAGGCACTGACCGGAACAAATGACTGGACACAAGTGGAGATGGAATTCAATACTGACAGGATTGATGCTGTCCAGATAAACTGTCTATTTGGCGGATGGGGACGTGCAACAGGTAAAGCCTGGTTCGATGATGTTGAGTTAGAACTTATTTCAACAAAAGAACTGAATCCGACTGTGACAATTAATACTGATCTGACAAAAGAACCTATTTCCAAATATATTTACGGGCAGTTTATTGAACATCTCGGCAGATGTATTTACGGCGGTATCTGGGCAGAAATGATCGAAGACAGGAAATTCTATTACGGTTTCAGCAATTCACAGACACCATGGGAAATTATTGGTGATTCTCTTAATATTACATTGAATTCGGAAAACTCATTTGTCGGTGACCAGACTCCGCAAATAATATTGAAGGGTGATGGATCGGTTTCCGGATTATACCAGGAGAATCTGGGTATTATTAAGGATATGGGATACGATGGAAGGATCGTTCTCAGCGGAGATGCTGAGGCTGCAACAGTCGAGGTCAGTCTCGTATGGGGGAGTAATGAAAATGACAGGGAAACTGTTATTATAAAAGATTTGACTGAAGATTATAGAACAGTTCCGCTTCGTTTTACTGCTAAAAAGTCAACGGATCAGGGAGGGATAGAAATAATCAGCCGCGGTAAGGGCAGTTTTAACATCGGTACGATTTCTCTGATGCCCGAAAACAATATTGAAGGAATCCGGCCAGACGTTCTTGAGCTGCTCAAAGAACTTGATGCGCCTGTTTACCGCTGGCCGGGTGGTAATTTTGTCAGCGGGTATGACTGGAAGGACGGCATCGGTGATCCTGATAAACGGCCGCCGAGAAAAAATCCTGCATGGAGAGGGGTCGAGCATAATGATGTGGGCGTTCATGAGTTTATAAGACTGTGCAGATTGATAGATACCGAACCGTATGTTACAGTGAACACAGGACTGGGTACGATTGAAATGGCCGTTGAAGAACTCGAATATTGTAACGGCTCATCAGAAACTCCGATGGGCAGGCTTCGTGCCGAAAACGGTCATCCTGAACCATTTGATGTCACATGGTGGGCGATAGGGAATGAAATGTATGGAAACTGGCAGCTCGGCAATATGCCTGTAGAAGAATATGTCCGGAAACATAACAGGGTGGTTGACGCAATGCGGGCAATTGATCCGGATATCATAGTGGTAGGAGTCGGTTCGGTCGGCAGGTGGGACAGAGCGGTTTTAGGCGGAAGTTCGGATCATATGGATTATATAAGCGAACATTTTTACTGTCAGGAACGTCCCGGAATCATGGCACATGTGGCTCAGGCGCCGGGGCATGTGAAGCGAATATCCAATGCTGTACGGGAGTACCATGATTCCATACCGGAACTTTCCGGAAAAGAGGTTCGTATTGCCATGGATGAATGGAACTACTGGTATGGGCCGCATATTTACGGTGAACTCGGCACAAGGTACTTCCTGAAGGATGCTTTAGGCATAGCATCAGGATTTCACGAGTTTTTCAGAAACAGTGATATTGTCTATATGGCTAATTATGCTCAGACTGTTAATGTTATTGGATGCATCAAAACAACAAAAACAGAAGCTGCATTTGCTACGACAGGCCTGGTGCTGAAACTCTACAGGCAACATTACGGTACAATACCAGTTGAGATCGGCGGAACTCCTGAACCGTTAGATGTAGTCGCAGCGTGGACGGAAGATAAAACAAGACTGATAGTTGGGATCGTCAATCCGACCAATGAAAAATATGAATTGCCCATTGCTGTTTCCGGAACATCGTTTGCAGATGAAGGGATTATAAGGCTTATTACAGGAGATGCAATGGATTATAATGAGCCCGGGAAAAAACCGGTGGTGACCATTCAGGAAAAGTCGGTTAAGCTGTCTTCCGGAAAGTTAAAGGTGCCTCCGGTCAGCATATCATTGTATGAATTTCCTGTGATAAAATAGAAGTCTATTAAATAGAATTCGATTATTCACATAGAAGCGGAGAAATTATTGAAGTCTGATCTTGAATGCCTGGTCTGCCTGATGAAGCAGGCACTGAATACTGTAAGGATTGCCTCAGATGATATGAATATTCAACGTATGGTACTTGACCGTGTTGCAGGTGAAATACAGAAATCAGACCTGTTCCGGTCACCTGCAGATATTTCAACTATAGTTTACAGAATAGTTTCTGAAGTAACAGGAATAGCTGATCCATATCACGAGATCAAAAAACGGACAAACAAAGAAGCCCTCCAAATGCTTCCTTTTCTCAAAGAAGTCGTGTCCAATGCGGATGATACGCTTGACGCTGCGCTGCACATTGCTGTGGCTGGTAATATTATAGATGTTGGGATCGGCCATGCCTATGATTTAAAGAATGATGTTGCCGATATTCTTAAAACAGAATTTGTCGTAAATGATATTGATGCATTTAGAAAGGAATTGCATCCGGGAAGGAAACTGCTGTTTCTGGGAGATAACTCGGGTGAAATAGTTTTCGACAGAATACTAATAGAAGAATTGCTGAATTACGATGTTGATATTACTTTTGTTGTCAAGTCAGGACCCATCATAAATGATGCTATGATGGAAGATGCTGAAGAGGCAGGTACTAAAGATCTGGTCCCTGTTATCGAGACCGGCTCCAATGACATAGGTGTTAATTTCGAAAATGTATCAGATCAATTTAGAGAAGCCTTAAGTGAATCGGAAGTCATTATTGCCAAGGGGCATGGTAATTTTGAAACATGTTCGGATAAACCTGGTAATTTCTACTTTCTCCTGAAAGCAAAATGTAATGTTGTTGCAAATGAACTGAGCATCAGTAAAAACGATATTGCTTTTAAGCATCACTTAGTGTTATTTGATGAATAAATACGTGGAATCATAATCCAGGTGTCGGGGATTCGAATCCCTGCTCCGCTACTAAAGTATAAACAAGGACTTAGAGCTTAAATTTGAATCCTTTTTATTTTGTACAATTAAATGTTTCCACCATTATTCACACCATTTAACACCAATATTGACGAAAATTGGCAGAATGGTTGTTTCAACAAATCATCATTCACGTATTCTGGCTTAGAAGCATACAATTCAGTGACACATTTCCTGTGATTCCAAATCATATGATATATTTGACATTCCAGTAAGAATTAGATATATTTCAACACAACTTTTTCTTTTCTATAATAGGACAGTTACAAATGTGAAGTGGTGCTTCTATGAGATATCTAACTATAATCGTCCTTTAATTCTCTTTGTCAGTAATTAACAAATTCACAGGATATTTAAATTCTTTTCTAATGAAAAAAGGGCGGATGGAATTTTATCCAGCCGCCCTTATTGTTTATTGCTAAATTTAGATTATCTTCCGCTTACTAACGGATCTGCGCGAATAGTTAACTTGTTAGTGAATGACTGACCGAATACTGTCATTGTAACACCGTATTCACCAACACCCGCTCTGGAGCCGCCGCGTCCGCGTCCACCACGTCCGCCGCCGCCCATTATTTCCCTCTGTTTCGCCTGGAATTCATTATATCTGCGAAGGTCTGTTCCTACATTTCTGGCATCATTGAGCAGCTGCTGAAGTTGTGAGCGCTGTGCACCTGTAGCCTGCTGAATCTGTTGTTCGATCTGTTGTTGTGCCTGAGCTATAGTCTGTTCTATCTGCCGGGCTGATGGATCGAACGCCATATCCCACGTAAGCCTGTTAATACCGGCTTCACCTGAAATAGTAAACGTACGTTTATTTGTGCCTGTAACGTCGGTTATCACTATATCTACCGGAGCTGGAGATCTTAAATAATAGCTGATTACAGGATTGTTCGGTGGATTCTCACCATAGAAACGGAATGTGCCGTATCTTGTTCCGGCAGTTTGATTCATCCATTGTGTTGAAGTTCTGCTTTCAAATAACTGGGCATCAGTTCCCAGTACCTCTTCGGTTGCCTGCTGTAAAGAAGTAATGTCATCCAGTATCCAGATACCTCGGCCGTGTGTCGCAGCAATAAGGTCGCCATCACGCGGATGGATCAACAGATCATGTATGGCAACAGTAGGCAGATATCCGTTGTCCTTATCCTGCAAGTTGAGTTTTGACCATGTTTGTCCTTTATTCAAGGAGAAAAAGCAGAAAAACTCGCTTCCGGCAAATAGGAGGTTCGGATTCTTAAGATCTTCTTTGATGACATACATACAGTTCCCGAATTCAATTCCGTTTGTTATTTTCGTCCATGACTGACCGTAATCGGTAGTCATGAATACCCAAACGTCAAAATTGTCGCTTCTGTGGCCGTCAAAAGTCACATAACATGTGCCCTCATCGAAATGAGATGTCTCAACGCGGCTTACCCATATACCATCAGGAACTTCCGGAATTCTACTTCTGACATTCGTCCACATTTTCCCGCCGTTGCGTGTTATCTGCACGTTCCCGTCATCTGTTCCGGCCCAGATAAGAGCAGGATTGATAGAAGATTGAGAAATAGTGATAATGTTGCAGTGGTTTTCAGCGCCGGTAGCATCTCTTGTGATGCCTCCTGTATTTCTGTCTGTCTTTACCGGATCATTTGTCGTCAGGTCCGGGCTGATTATTTCCCAGTGATCGCCCCGGTCAACGGATTTAAAAAGATAATTGCCTCCGAAGAAAATCGTATGCGGATTGTGCGGAGATAAAACTATCGGTGCGCTCCAGTTGAACCGGAAAGGATTTCTTCCTCCTCCTCGGCCGCCTCTCTGTCCCTGTTGAGCTCTTAGCTCTGCCGGCGGTGCAGGAGCTTCCTGTATGTAATCGCTGTAATTGGTGATATTATTCCGGCTCGGGCGAATACCTGAACTTTGGCGTGTTTCAACATTTACACGTGAAACCGAACCACCCTGGCTTTCCACATACCATGTGCGCCAGTCCAAAGGATCAGCCTGTGCATGGAATCCGTCGCCGCCGCCGATACTGTACCACTCACTGGTGAATATAGCGCTGTTCCGGCTTTTTGATGGACCGATCCATGTACCGTTATCCTGCAATCCGCCGGCAACATAATATGGATCGCGCATATCCGCACCGACTGCATAGAATTGACTGATCACGTAATTGTCAAAAAAGGTATAGTTTTGATGATCATGAGTGATCGAAACACCGCCGTCACTACCTATATAATATCTATCGGGATTGGTCGGATCAAGCCACAAGGCGTGATAGTCGCCGTGATGGCCGCCGGGGCCATTGATCAGTGTTTTCCCTCCGTCCAATGATATCTGGTGGCCTTGCGCAAGTAAATACACTTTTTTGTCATCAGATGGATTGATGTAAATATGACTGTAATAGAACGGCCTGTTCTGGTAGCGGTTCATGAGTGTCCAGTTGTTACCGCCATCCTCAGAACGATAAACACCTGATCCCAGCCTGGACAAGTCATTGTATTCCGGATTAGGAACTTGTGTTCCGTCTGCATTCCTGATCTGCCGAGAAGGTTGAAAAGTATGCTCAAGGAAAGCCATGACGACTTTTGGATTGCTTGCGGCAATTGCAAGGCCAATTTTTCCTGTCTGGCCTTCGGGAAGTCCCTTGGTAAGTTTCTTCCAGGAGTTTCCGCCGTTCGTTGTTTTATAGATACCTCCGTTTCCTTCACCGCCGTTGGGTCCGCCGGAGTCAAAACGCCAGGGTGTGCGGAGTCTTTCCCACATCGAAACAAAGAGTTCATTCTTGTTCTTTGGATTGATGATCAGGTCTATCGCTCCTGTCTTGCCGTCATCAGGAAGGCCGTTGGTAAGCTTTTCCCAGGTTTGACCGCCGTCTGTTGTTTTGTAGAGACCTCGGTCACCTGAATAACCCCATAGGTGTCCCGGTGCGGCAACCCAGACGATATCCGGGTTGTCAGGATGTATGATGATTCTGCCGATAGCATGGGTGTCTTCGAGTCCCACTATATTGAACGTTCTGCCGCCGTCAGTTGATTTGTATACACCGTTACCCCAGGCGATACTGTTACGCGGATTTCTCTCGCCTGTACCTACCCAGATGATATCGGGATTTTTCTGACTGATTGCAATGTCACCAATGGATGCGGCGCCGTATTTATCAAATATCGGCTCGAATGTCGTTCCCGCATTTGTCGATTTCCACACACCGCCGGAAGCCGAAGCGACCAGTACGTGAGTAAAATCATCATTTAGCGCCTCAATATCCGAAATGCGGCCGGACATATTAGCTGGCCCGATATTACGCCACTGCAGATCCTTAATATAGTTTTCCTGAGCAGTCTGCGCAAATGCCAGACCGGCAAAAAGAATTAGACATAATACTGCAGCTATTTTGATGCTGATACGGATGTTATGATTATACATATCATACCCTCCCTCATGTTAAGATGAGTTATTTGTTGGTTTGTTATGATTATTTGGACTTTACAAACTAAACTTAATTGAATTGTGTTCAAACAAGAATTATAAATAGACCGGGTATATTACTGTTATGCCATTATATACAATACTGTAGAATAATGGTTTTTATTCAAAAATCAAGGTTTTTCTGATTGGCACTGCTTAAAATTTACCATTACTAATTCAACAATATCCTTGATAATTCTTTCTAAAAATTAATACGAGGAATAACTTTTATCTCCTGAAAGAAGGCAAATTGAAAATTGACATAAACCACGTTTCCGTCTGCGGGTATTACTGCGGGGACTGCCACTTTCTGAACAGGCAATGCAAAAGGATGTACATGTACGGGGGGAAAACCGTTCTGGTCCGACGATATCCCTGGAGGACTCTGCCTGATTTATAACTGCTGTGTCAACGAGAAAGAACTCGAGCACTGCGGTCTCAGTGAGGAACTTGTCTGGCAAGATATTCCTCGGTCTTAGCGATCCTAATATGAGTGATTTGATGTTTCAGAAATTTCTCAACGACATACAGGGAGTGCTAAAACGCCGTGCAAGGATCGATACTCAGCAGTGGCTTGTCAAACTCGCTGACAGGCTGAAATAGTACCTGCCGGAATCTATCTTTTTCCCGTTTTGTCCGGCACGGCTTGCCAGGGCCCATACTTCCATTATTTTTAACCGTTATACTGGATACATTTCTCTCTCTGATGACAAAATCCGTATTTGGGAACATTTCTTATGCAATTTAAGGGAGTATTCACTGCATTTCTTGTATTATTCACCGTAGAAGTGTAGAAGTGACAAGTTATACGTGAAGATAATCCGAAATAAGGAGGCAAATAATAATCACTTGCATAGTTTTAATGTATCTATTATCTTCTAAACTTGTTGCCTAACTAAGCTCTGACAATGTACAGAGACATATTTTCCACTATTTAAAAGGAATTAAAATGAAAAAATCAGTGCAGTTGATCACCATGGTTGCATGTTTAGTAATTCTGATCAATATAAATATTGTATCTGCTCAGAACTGGCCTCAGTGGAGAGGTCCATTAATGACAGGTGCAGCCCCGGATGGAAATCCTCCGACCGAGTGGAGCGAACAGCAGAATATCAAATGGAAGATCCCTCTTCCCGGAAAAGGTTTCGCTACACCGGCAGTCTGGGGAAACAGCATATATATAACGGCGGGTATTCCATCTGAATCCGGATCATCATCCCGTAATAGAACACCTGTAAAATATGTGGTACTGGCTGTAGACCGCGAGACCGGCAGGATCAAATGGGAAAACACGGCAAAGGAGGAAATCCCGCACGAAGGACAGCATCAGACCTCCACCTGGGCCACCGCTTCTCCGATCACGGATGGAGAGCGTGTATATGCCTATTATGGATCCCGCGGTCTTTATTGCTACAATGTCGAGGGAAAACTGCTGTGGGAAAAAGACTTTGGTGACATGAGAAAACATAATGAGTTCGGTGAGGGCAGCTCTCCAGCATTGTATAAAAACCGCCTTGTTGTAAACTGGGATCACGAAGGACAATCCTTTATAGTGGCGCTTGATGCAGCCACCGGTGAGGAAATCTGGAGGAAGTCACGGGATGAGGGCACTTCCTGGATGACTCCGCTGGTAGTCGAAGTAGCCGGCCAACCTCAGGTGATCACCAGTGCCACAAGCAAACTGCGCAGCTACGACCTGGCTTCTGGAGAGCTTATTTGGGAGGATGACGGTCTTGGATCTAACGTAATTCCTTCACCTGTAACAGCTGACGGAGTAGTTTATGTTATGAGCGGGCATCGGAATCCAGCTATGCGAGCAATCTGCCTTGAAGAAGCCAAGGGGAATATCAGCGGTTCTCCTGCTATACTCTGGTCATATAATCAGGATACGCCGTACACACCATCACCCCTGCTTCTCGGTGGAAAGTTGTATTTTCTGAAGAGCAATAACGGAATTCTGACCTGTCTGAATGCGGATAACGGTCAGCAGTATTATTCAAATCAGCGGCTTGACGGCATCAGCGGTGTATATTCCTCCCCCGTGGGTGTTCAGGACAGGGTGTATGTTTTAGGCAGGGATGGAGTTACACTTGTACTGAGTAATGGCAGTGAATACAATGTTATTGGAACAAACACGCTCGATGATAAATTTGACTCTTCACCAGCGATTGCCGGAGACGAGATATTTCTGCGGGGATATCAATTCCTATATTGCATCGCAAAACAATAGAAAATCCCAAGTTTACATGCTTTTGGAGGTGTTTGCTGAAGGTGCGATCATTTACTCCCAAGATTAGGTGCTAAGAGTGAATTCCAGTATACATGGAGAGGTGTATTAAGGTTGAATTAATTGAAACAAAGTGCGATTATAGTCTAAAATCCTCTTTAGTCTTTTTTTCAAGTTGCTTAATATAGTTTTCAATTCTTTTCCTCTTCGCCGGATTTTTAATCTCGGTGACATAACCTCTCTCAAGGTGACTGATAATACTAATTGACAATCCTGTTTCCAAAGCAATTTCGTCGAGAGTGATTTCATTCATTATGCGAAGTTTTCTGAGTTTTGTGAATTGCATAGTCAAGACCTTTTTATTCTTGGAGATATATTCTTCATGTTTATTAATATCTAAATATATACAGCATTAACCATCTTTTTTCAATCGATGTATTATTTCAGCTATTCGCATATCCGCCGTTTCCGGATCAAGCTGGCATGTACCCGCACCGCGAAGACCACCTCCGCCATATCTTTTAAGCAGTTTCCCAATATTGGTATTGGAATCTCTCTTAAATATTGAATGGCCTACGGCACATATTATTTTACGCTTGCCTTTCCCCCAAAATAATCTTACTGAGATATTCCCTTCAGGGAAAAGAATATATTCATAAAACCGGTTACCAATTGGAACTAAATTCATATTGCGAAAGTCTATCACAATCACATTTTCATCAATAGTTGTATTTTCTTGGAGAACATTTTTATAGTTTTCTAAGTCTGATAAAACATATTCACATCTAAGCTGCACCTCTATTTCTTCCAAAATCTCTTCTAAAGATAACTTTTTGATCCACTCGACCAATTCTTTAAAATAATTTTCATAATTACCGAGTGATGCCCTGGGATCGAGGCTTGTCATCAACAGCATCCAACCTTTGGGATCTGTAATATCAGTCACATCCAATTGTGCGCTGTCTAATTTATCAACAGCTAACAAAAAATCTTCGAACTTCTTTAATTTAATATCATTATAGTATTCATAGACTAATCGTGCAGCACTGGGTGCCATTCCGAATTTTCCTTTAAACTTTTTTGCCTTAACATTTTTGTCTCGGGTTTCTTCTGATATATGGTGGTCAAACCACATATAGCAATCCGGATGATAAGGCAAATTACATATTATATCACCCCTTCTAACATCAACTCTACCATCCTGCATTTCCTTGGGATTTGCAAAAACAATTGAATCAACTTTTTCCATCATCGTTATGAAAACAGCACATCCCAAACCATCGGCATCACCTCTTGTTATAAGACGCATCGTGATCCTCCTGTCGAAAAATTATTAATCACTATCAAAAGCTTTTTTAACTGTTTTAACTAAATCAGACAGGAGTACGGGTTTGAATAAATAATCGTTGAATCCGATTTCTAGAAAATGTTCTTTGCTGAAATCTTTGTGATACCCTGTAACAGCAATGATAACCGTACTTTTATCTTTCTTTCTTATATTCCAACATAACTCGTCTCCTGTCATTCCAGGCATCTTCAAATCCGACAGAATAACTTTAAATTGACGTTTGGAGAGAATTTCAAGAGCTTCTTCACCCGAGCAAGCAGTTGTAACATCATAACCGACGCCTGCTAAAATCTCTTTGAAGATTTCAGTAATTTCCGTCTCATCATCAATTACTAAAATTGACTTTTCACTCATGAATGGTTATTCTCCATATCAGTTATTAAAAAGTTGGGATATTGTTTTCTTAGATTCTGACATCAATTTAATAAATGACCGTGTCAATCGCAAATATAATACCGAATTATTGAAGCCATATTTCTAACAACGGTTTTTATTAGTTTTGTAGACCTTGTGCTCAGATAAATTTAATTATTTACATAGCATTTATCATGCAATTCAGGAGGTATTCTTTTTATTTATTATTTTATTCACCACAGAAGTGTAGAAGTGCAGTGTGAAGGTATGAAATATCCTGAAATAGAATTGATAAATTACACTTTCACTAAAAGAATGTATGCCTCAACTTTTTAAACCAATGACTTCAACTTGTTCTGACGAGTTCAATATGCAAAGCCATATTTCAGCGTATTTTATTATTTTACACAATAATGAAAATTAATTTGACTTCTCTTATAAAAAAAACATGACAATTGTTTTTGTGAATATTATACTATTTATCAGTCAGAATGATGTCTGTGTGTGGGGTATAAGGCGGACTCTGGCTAACTTCAATAAATGTTCTAATATCAAAGTATTTCTGCTAAAATATTATTCTGAAACATTTTTGAGCTGGCCTGACAGTAATATATTAATTAAGTATGAATTTCGATTATTTTTCTGTTCTTCATTAAGTAATATTATGAGGATATAGGGAATATCTAACAGTATATTGCACCAGTGTTAATATATCATTAGTATCATAAAAAATATTCAATATTCTATGGAACAAAATCTATTTTTATTTGTAACAATGATATAACCATTAATAAATAGTCCATTGATCTGGTAGTGAATATGAATTCTGCTGGTTTAAAAATATATTTTTGCTGTTGTTGGTTTCTTTTTACACTGCTTATATCCGTATACTCATGCAAAAAATCACCAACCGAGCCTGTTAACTCAAAATCGGTAATTAGGAGTATTTCTGCCGATCCATCCTATTTAGACTATCTTTACTCGGACACATCAGCTTATTCACTTATAACTGTTTCCGCATATGATCCAGATGGTGATAAACTTACTTTCAGCTTTTCAGCATCAAAAGGTGAAATACGTGATGTGTCGGACAGCACTGCAAAGTACTTTCCTGAAGAATTCACTGGTATGGCAGAAGTCACCTGCAGTGTGAGTGATGGGGAATTGACCATTGAGGATGAAGTAGGTATTTTCGTAAATTACAAGGAGAATATTCCGCCTAGAATAAAAGGATATTTCAGGCATCCGCATAATACGTTCATTGATGAATTTGGAGTAGTTAATCCGGTTGTATTGGAGGTAATCGCAGAGGATTCTAATAATGATAAGTTGACTTTTACATTCGAGGCAGAACAGGGAATTTTATCTGAGCAAGACAGCAATACAGTAGAATATACCGCACCGGCAGGAGTTGGAGATTATCTAATAAACTGTATTGTGACTGACTGATTTGATTCTGATTCAGGGAATTTAACAGTAAATGTATCAGAATTATCGTACCATCTTCAGCATTACACAAGGATAGCATTTGCTTCCGACAGGTCAGGGAATTATGAAATATATACTATGCGTCCTGACGGATCGGACCTTAAGAGATTAACTACCAGTCCAGGTTCAGATACTGAGCCTGACTGGTCTCCTGATGGATCAAAGATCGTTTTTACATCGACACGCAGCGGAAGCAGTGATATATGGTTAATGGATGCGGACGGATCTAATCAGACTCAAATTACAGATATTATTCATTCAGAATTTTATCCTCGTTGGTCACCTGACGGATCGAAAATAATGTTTACAGTTGATAGTTTTCTTGCGATAGATTTACATTTAGTAAATCCTGATGGTTCAAATATAGAATTTACTCAGTTCAGAAGATATCCATATGCAACAAGATTTGGGGATTGGTCTCCTGATGAATTAAATGTTGTATTTTCATCACGCGTTTATAGTGAGTTTAATTTATTCAAATCCAATATTAATGGTAATACATGGATCCAAGTGACTTTTGATGATAAAAGAGAATACTACCCTTCCTGGTCACCTTTATGAGATGAGATCGTATTCAGATCGGAAAGAACAGAGGGTTATTCTACAAGGGATATATTTAAGATAAATACAGACGGAAGCGGATTGGTAAATTTATCTAATACCGAAGTTCATGATGATCATCCTGCCTGGTCACCGGATGGACAGATGATAGTTTTCGATTCAATGAGGGACTGGCCACCGGGATATGTAGATCCTCACGTTATTATATACACGGAAATATATATGATGAAATCAGACGGGACTCAACAAACGAGGCTGACTTTTGTTAAATCCCGGAATATAACACCTGCCTGGTCACCGATAATTAAATAGCAGTAAAACCATCATTAACTGATTTTCTTCACAAAAAGGGATGGAACGCCTCAGAAACCGGGATAGCTTAAGTATTATGGTTATCCCGGTTTTACTTTTATGCTGGAAGTAAACTTATTTCAAGCGAGAATGCATATGACACTTCCAATCCTGGAGTATTATATTCCAATAAAATACCTGATTTTACAAGAAAGGCGGCCCTTAACGAGTCGCCTTTTTCATGTGAGTTAAGTAATAATCTGGGATTTCTTACTTTCCTTAGGCGGAGAAAAGTACTTCTTAATAACCTTCTTCTCAAGTTTGCCTGCCTGTGACATGGCCTAGGCGGACAAATCCAGTCAAAGCTATAAATCAATTACAAGGACTCAGAGCTTAAATCGGAATCCTTTTTTTATGGCATAAATAGCCATTAACTATCATAGTTTTTGGTGAAATTATACCAGAATTATGTTGCTTTATTTTTGTTGTATATGCCAAATGAAGTTTAATTAAGAATTTTTCCATATATTATTGAAAATGGCAATGAAATATATTATATTGTGCAATTCGATGTGAATTACATCGCTAACAAGAGTAATCTTGCCTTAAACATATATCTTTTCAAGTAAAGGAGATATGAATGGAAAATGTGCTTGTATCAGATATAATGATTTATCTTGATGAGTATCCTGCAATTGCAAGTACTGCAACTATACGTGAAGCCATGGATATGATGGAGAATTTTCAGATAAGTGTTCATGAGCATAAATCTCGACCAAGAGTAATCCTTGTTCTGGATAAAGACGACAGACTTATAGGATTTGTACGGAGAAGGGATATCCTCAGGGGACTGGAACCCTCTTTTCTTCAGAGCAGAATGCTGAAATACCAGAAAAAACTTTTTAATATAAAGATTGATCCGGAATTGTCCGAATTTTCGTTTGAAAATCTGTTCAGGAATCTGAAAACCAATTCTGAGAAACCGGTCAAGGAAATTATGATAACGGATGTTTTCACCATTAATTATGACGAACATCTGATAAAAGCAATTAGCTTGCTTGTAGAGAATGATATTACGTTTCTTCCGGTTTTGAATAAAGGAAAAGTTGTTGGTGTTATCAGATCGATCGAGGTCTTTCGTGAAATAGCAAAATATATCAAATAAATTGAAGGTTTGTTCCAGAAAATTTGCAGTTAAACCAGATATCGTTTAAAACGGAATGTTCATATGGCAAATCATGTTAAATCACCTAAAGTTAAGAGATCTACTAGTATTGACAAAAAGCGATTGTCCTTTATTTTTCTGGGACTATTCTTGTTCTTAATTGTTTATTTTTCACCGCCATTTCCCGATGCAATAGATCCATCAGATCCATCAGGTAATATAATTGTATTGAGTGAAAACGGTAAAATTGGCATAGGGCTGTTTCTGCTTGCTGCAACATGGTGGGTGTTTGAGGTAATACCAATTGGAGTTACGGCAATTCTGATAGCGGTCGTTCAGTCAATTTTTGCTATCCGTGCTAATAATCCCGCTGATCCTCCACCACCAGCCAATATCGAGTTTATGAATTTTATGGATCCTAATGTATGGTTCATTTTTGGTTCAATTGTATTCGGACTGGTGTTCACGAAAACAGGATTGGCAAAAAGAATGGCATATAAGATGCTGATCCTTGTCGGAGAAAAAACAAGCATGATCTATTTAGGCAGCTTCGTAATGACGGCTTTGCTGACACTTATAATGGCTCATACTGCTGTTGCAGCGACACTTTTTCCGCTGTTTATGGCTATCTATTCACTTTACAACTCAAGTGATAAACCTACGAAATTCGGTAAAGGTCTATTCATAGGAATGGCATTTACAGCCGGGGCGGGCAGTATAATTACGTTGCTGGGTGCTGCAAGAGGCGCAGTAGCGATCGGCTTTTTCAAGGATATTGTCGGAAGAGAAATAACATTTTTTGAGGTGACTAAGTATATGTTTCCCCTGGGTTTCATAATGGTATTTGTCCTGTGGGGATACATGATGGTCGTTTTTAAACCTGAGCAAAAGACCATCCCGGGTCTGCGCTCAAGAGCGGAATCCCTTTATAAAAGACTTGGTTCAATAACTAAGAATGAGCTGTTAGCCGTGGCAATTGTTCTAACATCTATTATAATCCTGAGTCTTAAATCTTTTGTTCCTGCCCTTGGTTTCCTGAATAAAAGCGCAGTTATTCTTACTACGACTGTACTGTTCTTCCTCTTTAATATTCTGTCCATAAAGGACCTCGAAGAAATTCCGTGGAATATAATCCTGCTTTTCGGAGGGGCAATGAGTATAGGTTTCTGCTTATATGAAACAGGCGCTGCAGAGTGGATGGCTATTCATTGGCTTTCAATGTTCCGGGAAGCCCACTGGTTTATATTTGCCATGGGTATTACATTTTTTATTCTCATATTAACAAACCTTATAATGAATGTAGCAGCTATATCGATTTCACTGCCTGTTGCTCTGATAATCGCAGAGAACATGGGAGTAGCGCCGGAGATAATCCTCTTTCTCGCCCTTGCAGCTGC
Source organism: Candidatus Zhuqueibacterota bacterium (assembly GCA_042564455.1). Classification (GTDB taxonomy): domain Bacteria; phylum SM23-31; class SM23-31; order SM23-31; family SM23-31; genus JBHPLC01. The sequence continues at coordinate 84,270 of JBHPLC010000001.1, forward strand.
AGGTATGCCGTTTCTGTTCCTTGTAGGAGCCGCACCAAATGCAATAGCATATAACAGCGGGCAGTTCACTACAGGAGAATTTTTTAAGGTGGGTATTCCGGCAAGCCTTATACTAATGGTTGTGTTGGCAATTTTTACTTGTCTGATCTGGCCGCTAATGGGTATGCCGATATTACTGAATTGAAAAATACATAAACAAGTTAGATATTATTTGTTTATTACTCGCAGGATAAACCCTGCTTAAAAGTATGAATACAATTAGTACAATTTGTTTATGATAAAATCTTCTAAGAAAATTCTTTTGCTTTCCATCGGTTAGTTTGAAATTAGTCCCATAATCCTGCCAAGCGGAATGCCAGAGGCAGATCCGTCTCGGGCAGATAGATATTGAAGTTGTCTTAAATATTGCCTGATAAAGAATTATTAGGCTTTTTTATTGATTTTCTTTTATCTTTAACATAAATTCTTTTTTGTACTCTTAATCTCAATATAATATTTGAATAACAGTACAGATATAGTATTAATCAATTCAAGTATTCGTTTTATCTCCTTCACATCTTTTAAGAATATATTTAATTGAATTATCTCAGTTGAATGCAAAATCCGAGTATTTTATGAAGAATAAGATAATTGATATTGCGGATACCCACACCAATGATATTATAAAATTCCTTCGTGAAATAACAGCAATACCATCTTTTAGCGGAGAAGAAGGTCAGGTTATTGATAGAATCAAATCTGAAATGGAAAAGATCGGCTTTGATGATATTTTTGTTGATCCTTTGGGTAATCTGTTGGGACGTTTAGGTTCTGGTGAGAAGATCCTTGCGTTTGACGGTCATTGTGATACTGTCGGGATCGGAAATCAGGACCTATGGACTTGTGATCCGTTTAAAGGCGGATTTGAGAAAGGTTTGATTTTCGGAAGAGGATGCTGTGATCAAAAAGGTGGCATAGCATCTATGATCTATGCAGCAAAGATATTAAAGGAGATCGGAATTCCTGAAAACAAAACAATATGGTTTGTCGTTTCGGTTCTTGAAGAAGAATTTGAGGGTTTGAACTGGAAATATATTATCGAAGAGGACAAAATTATCCCGAATGCGGTTATATTGACCGAACCCTCAAATTTACAGATAAGAACGGGGCATAAGGGAAGGATAGATATAAAGATCAGGACGGAGGGAATATCCTGTCATGGATCTACTCCGGAACTTGGGGAAAATGCGATATATAAAATGGTTCCTATTGTCACTGAAATTGAACAGCTGAATATTAACCTTCCTGAAAAACCGGTTTTCGGAAAAGGAAGTGTTGCTGTTACTGAGATCAAATCTACTGCTCCGGCAATAAATGCTGTTGCAGACAGCGCAGAGATCCATTTGGACAGAAGATTGACTTCGGGAGAAACTTTGGAAAGCTCTATAAAGGAACTTGAAGAACTTCCGTCGTTCAAAAATGGTAAGGCTAAGATCAAAATTCCGGCATTTGAAGTAAAAAGCTACACAGGTCTCAGGTATAATGCCGAGGCTTTTTATGCAACATGGGATATGCAGAAGGACCATCCGCTTGTAAAATCCGCAATTAAAACATATCAGGATATTTTTAAGGTTGCAGCTGAGACCGGAATTTGGAATTTCTCAACAAACGGTGTGGCTACAAAAGGCATTTTTGATATCCCGACAATAGGTTTTGGGCCTGGTGACGATAAATATGCGCATACTCCTGACGAACAGATCCCTGTTGACCATTTGAGCATAGCGGCCGGTTTTTATACACTTTTGGTTCATAATTGTGAAATTTGATTTTTACATGTAATTAAAAATAATTTAAGTTATGTAATTTATTTTGTTTAAGATTTCGAACTTTTAGGAGAAAAAATGGATTTTAAAGATCTTTCGTTTTCTGATGCACCTAACATAAAAACTTCTCCTCCGGGACCGATATCAAAAGAATATCTGACTTACCAGTCAGCTAATGAAGGGAATGCCGTTTCATATCCGAAAGGAATGCCGATGGCTCTTAAGCGGGCTAAAGGTGCGACCGTTGAGGATGTTGACGGTAATATCTATATAGACTTTTTTGGAGGTGCCGGAGTAATAAACATTGGCCATGGAAATCCGGAAGTCTTAAAAGTAGCACATGAACAGATTGATGAGTTAACTCATTGCCTTGATTTTTCGAATCCCGGTAAAAAGACAATGGTCGAAACACTGCTTCAGATCCTTCCTGATGAAATTGACCGGGTGTTTTTTGGTGCGCCGACCGGATCAGATGCAGTGGAAAGTGCTATTAAACTGGCAAAATATAATACGAAAAAGGTGCCTGTAATTGCTTTTGAGGGCTCATATCACGGTATGACTGCATACGCACTTTCCCTTTGCAGCGGAGATGCATTTAAGGAAGATTTTCTTCCTCTTATGCCCGAAATTCATTTTGCTCCTTATTCATATTGCTACAGGTGTCCTTTCAAAAAAGAAAGAGATAAATGTGAGATAGAATGTGCTCAATATTTTGAACATATTATTGAGGATCCCCATTCGGGAGTGTCACACCCGGCAGCAATTATCGTTGAGCCTATTCAGGGAGAGGGAGGTTCAATAGTGCCTCATGAAGGATTCATTCCAAAACTGCGTGAAATTTGTGACAAATATAATGTACTGATGATCCATGATGAAATTCAGGCAGGTTTTTGCCGTACCGGTAAAATGTTTTCTTTTGAACATACTAAAACCGTACCTGATATAATCACTCTGAGCAAAGCACTGGGCGGTATCGGATTTCCCATATCTGCAATAGCTTATAAAAAAAAGCTTGACACATGGCCCCCGGGTAAACATATCGGGACTTTCAGAGGTAATGTTGTCGCATACTCATGCGGTGCAGCCGGTATTTCTTTCATGCTGAAAACAGATCTTGCCGAACATTCTCTTAAACTCGGAGAGAAGATTCTGTCATGGCTGAAGGAGATAGAAGCGGATTCAAGATTTATCGGTGAGGTCAGGGGTAAAGGACTAATGCTTGGTGTGGAATTTGTAAAGGATAAGGAAACAAAAGAGCCTTTTCAGGAAATAGCGGCAGAAGTAAGAACAGCCTGTCATCAGAGGGGTCTTTGCATCGAGATAGGAGGGCATTATTTCAATGTTGCCAGATTCCTTCCTCCTTTAGTAATAACTGAAGAACTGGCAAAAAAAGGTATAGAAGTGTTTGCGGATGCAGTGAAAAGTGTTGAATCGAAGAAATAGAATATAGTATCGATTATAATTTAGGTAAGATCTTATGTTTTCACCTGGTATAAAACTGATCAAAGGCGGCACGGTTGTTTCACATTCAGATGTAACTAAAAAAGATATGCTGATTGAAGGTGAGAAGATATCTGCTGTGGGTGAACTTAACGGAGTAAAAGCAGATGTTGTGATCGATGCATCAGGTTATCTTATCCTGCCTGGTGCAATTGATACTCATGTTCATTTTGATGATGTATTCATGAATACGGTCAGTGTACATGATTATTATAAGGGCACTTTGGCCGCTGCATACGGCGGAGTTACTTCTGTGATAGATTTCTCGAATCAGATTGTCGGGAAACCGCTGCTGGATACTCTGACCGGCAAAAAAAAGGATGCTGAAGGTAAGGCAATAATAGATTATGGCGTACATCCCGTAATAACAAAAGCAGCACCTGATATATTGGGTGAGATTCAGCTGCTCGTAAACGAGGGAGCCCCGACGTTTAAATGTTATATGACATACCGAAAAGAAGGGCTGTTGATCGAAGGTAATGTCCTGGCAGATATTTCAGAACATTTGAAAAATGCTGGCGGTATGCTTCTTGTGCATGCGGAAGACAATGACACCCTTGAAGAAAATATATCTAAAATGGTCGATTCAGGCAATGTAGCTCCAATCTACCATGCTAAAAGCAGACCGCGTGAAGCAGAGAACAAAGCTATAACCAATTGTATTGAAATGATCCGGAAAACGGGCGGAAGGTTGTTTGTAGTTCACCTGGCATCGGATGAAGGATTGGAAATTATCAAAAATGCCCGAACGGACGGGCTTGATGTTTTTGCCGAAACATGCACGCATTATCTGGTTTTTACTGAAGATATACTTAAGAGGGAGGATGGGATCAAATGGATATGTTCTCCTCCGTTAAGGGATAAGACTGTACAGAAAAAACTCTGGCAGGGATTGAAGGATGGAAGTATTTCGATGGTTACTTCGGATGATGCCGCCTACTCATGGGATGCAAAATTGATGGGCAAAGACAGGTTTGATGAATGTCCCAATGGGATCGCTGGTATTGAACCAAGATTGCATATTTTATATTCTGAGGGAGTAGTCAGGAAAAGACTAACCTTGTCGAGGTTTGTTGAGCTGGTTTCTGCTAATCCGGCAAAATTATTCGGGCTCTGGCCTGATAAAGGCAATCTCGATCCCGGGGCAGATGCTGATATTGTATTGTTTGATCCGGAAGAAAAATGGATTATGGGACAGGACACGATGCATATGGCCGCGGATTATTGCCCCTATGAAGGAATAGAGATAACCGGAAAGATCAAAAAGGTCTTATCACGCGGAGAAGTTATCATCGATGGTGATTTATGCCTGGCTGAAAAAGGGAGGGGCAGATACCTATTCAGGAAGCTGAATCCCGGTTTAACAAAAACTCTTTAATAATTATTAAACTCAATTATTATCATGAAAAAAAATCATAAAATATATTCAGATGCATCACAGGAAGAAGTGGCGGAAGATATAAAGCCGCTTCTTGAATTTCAGGAAAACGGTCTTGAACTTAATGAACTTAAAAGGCTTGTTAACGATCGTCTGATTCCTCATTTCGTCCGGTATGATAATGACGGATTTTTTTCCTTATATAATTTTTTCCCTGAGACCGGGGCAGAATATGGAGCTGAAGTCGCACTTAAATATAATCAGGGTGTTACAAACTGGCAGGTTTCTCCCGGTGGTGCAGTCTTGGAAGAATTATGCTGCGGCGCTTTGTGCAGGTTATTCGGTTTTGGTCCGCAATCAGATGCAACATTTATGTACAGCGGGACATACGCCAACCAGGAGGCATTGTATCTCGCTCTCCATAAAAAAGCTGAGCAAAACGAATTTGATCTTGGACAGAAAGGATTAAAAGGATTCAAAGATCCGGAAAAATTAACCGTTGTCACATCTCCTGAGGCACACTTTTCAGTAAATCATGCTGTTAGAATATTAGGTTTGGGTGAACAAAGTATTGTTACTCTACCTGTTGATGAAAACCGCAGGATTGATACCAGAACTATGAAGGATGACTTGAAAAAGATACGGAAAACAAGGGATATATTCTGCGTTGTGATCACTGCTGGAACAACTTCAACAGGTTCAATTGACCCGATCCTGCCTGCTGTAAAAATATGCAGGGATATTAATACCTGGGTCCATGTTGATGCGGCTTATGGATTAGCCTACAGCATTCTACCGGAATTCAAGTCAAAATTTGAAGGTATCGATCAGGCAGACTCAGTTACGTGGGATCCGCATAAACAGTTCGGTGTACCTATACCGAATTCTGTATTGTTTGTCAGCAACAAGTCAGATTTTGACAGGATCGCAGTATTCAGCGAGTATTTTAACCGAAAAGATGAAAGTGTTCCCAATCCCGGTCTGAAATCACCGCCGTCAACCCGGCCCTTATCGGCTCTTCCACTGGTGACAACTATCCGCCATCTGGGGATGAAGAAAATAACCGAACGTCTCCGTGCTCCGGTAAAAGCAATCAGTCAATTAGCAGATTTTCTGGACAATGAATTAGAAACTGAGGTTATGCATAAACCGGATATTGGGATATTGTGCATTCGGATCACACCGAAAAATTTTCCTGAAAATCAACTGGATGAGCTGCAGAAATATATTTATAAAAGAGCACAAATAGAGGGTAAATATACAGTATCAATGTCGAAAATTAGCAATTCGGTGGTGTTAAGATTCTTAACTCTATCACCTGATGTTACTTTTGATAAATTAAAGGAAACAGTTATATATTTACAAAGACTTGCCTTAGGTTTTCATCATAAATAAAGATATCTCAATCAGATTAGAACTTCTAACACTGGAGCTGCTGAATGATAGATGTCATCCTCAACTATGCAGATAAGTTCAACCAAATTCTCTGGGGTCCGTGGACACTGATATTAATTGCATCGGTGGCTGTATATTTAACCATACGTTCCGGTTTTTTTCAGATACGACAATTCAAATTTATCTCAAAGAATACATTCGGAAGGATGTTTGAAAAAGGTAGATCAGATAAAAAAGGAAGAATGACTCCTTTTCAGGCAACTACGACCGCTCTTGCAAGCACTGTTGGAATGGGGAACATTGCCGGAGTTGCCACAGCCCTTTCAATTGGCGGACCCGGTGCAATCTTCTGGATGTGGTTGCTTGCAACACTCGGAATGATGTCCAAGACTGCCGAAATAACGCTTGCAGTTCACTACAGAGACGTTGATGAGAACGGCACCCTGCATGGCGGACCGATGTATTATATCAAAAAAGGGCTGGGGTGGAATTATCTGTCAAAACAATTCAGCATTGGTGTACTTGTTGCCTGTTTACTTAGTTCTACTCTGCTGCAGCCGCATACCGTCGGCAGGGCGCTGCTTTCAAGTTATCAGATTAACCCGTATCTTACAGCGTCGGTAATGTCGTTTGTTACTGCAATTGTTGTAATAGGTGGAATTAAAAGAATCGGAAAATTCTGCGAAAGTCTTGTACCGGTAATGTCAGTATTATATATTATTTTTGGAGTTATCATTTTCGTTACCAACTATCAAAAGATACCTGAAGTGTTTTCTATGATATTCAAATATGCATTTTCACCTTTACCAGCGGTCGGCGGAGTTGCCGGTATTACCGTTATGGAAGCGATAAGAAACGGTATGAGGCGGGGGATGTTGTCTAATGAAGCAGGACAGGGCACAGCGCCTATGGCGCATGCCACCGCAGATACCGATCATCCTTTCCAGCAGGGGATGTGGGGAGCATTCGAAGTTTTTATTGATACGATCGTTATTTGTACTATTACATCATTTGCGGTTTTGTCGACGGGAGTTCTCGATAGTGGTGAATCGGGTATTGAACTCGTAATGCTTGCATTCTCGTCAGTCTTTCCTGACAATATTGCAGATATTCTGCTGTCGATATGCATCCTGACCTTTTGCCTGACAACACAGATCGGATTCTTTATATATTATGAAACTGCTGCAGTGCACGTATTCGGAAAAAGATCGATGCATTTCTTTAAGTGGTTCTATCTTCTCCCTGGAATTGTTTTTGCCGGAGTATCAAATGTAGATAAACTGTGGTGGTTTGCTGATATCTCGGTAGGAGTGTGCTGCATACCGAATTTAATAGCATTACTGGCGTTAAACGGAGTTTTCTTTAAATTGATGACCGATTATTTATCCGGGAAAAAAGAATATTCTACGGCAAATATAGATATTTCAAAAGATTATATTAAAAAGGCAAATCAAACGAAATATAGTATAACAGGAAATTAATATGAAGATTCTTATAATAAATCCGAACAGTGATCCGGAAATGACAACTGTAATTCAAAAAGCCGCAGATAATTATGTCAATGGTGAATACGAAGTGGACTGCGTACTTACACCAGGTGCTCCAGTATTTATTGAAACCAATGAAGATGAAATGAGATCGGCTCCCGGGATGATACAGCTGGTCAGGGATAACGAAGATAAATATGATGCCTTTATTATCGCTTGTCATGATGATCCGATACTTGATGTAATCAAAGAGATAACAACAAAACCTGTAGTCGGGATTGCTGAAGCCTCTATGAAGATGGCAACAATGCTCGGTCATAAATTTTCAGTACTCTCCACAGATAAACACTCTGTACCGGGTAAAGAAGCGCTCGTCAGAAAATATCACCTTCAGGACCTTCTTGCATCAGTTGCTGCTCCCGAGAAACCTGTTTCTGATTTCAGTAATACTCAGCCATTTCTTGAAACTGCCAAAAATGCAATCGATAATGATATGGCGGAAGTTATTGTTCTCGGTTGTGCCGGCCTTGCAGGAATGGATAAAGAATTTCAGGAAGAACTCGGTGTCCCTGTTCTGGACGGTGTGGTATGTGCTTTGATCATTGCTTCCGGACTGGTTAAATACGGCGTATCAACGAGTAAGATAAGGCGATATAATCCTGAATATTGATCTGAATCCTGCAGTTAAATTTTCATCATTTGTTCACTTCAAATTTTTTCTCTATCATTAATTGCATTAGGTTTAATATCAAAAGAAACTTTTTCCCGGTTTTCCGTAAATATGAAATAAGAAAAACAATCCTTCCTAACTTGTATATTTACAGAGAATATTATGCTGAGATCTTATATTAAAGTCGCTCTCAGGGATATGTTAAAATACAAATCCTTTTCAATAATAAATATATTCGGGCTTGCCATAGGCATGGCCTGTTTTATTCTGATCTTTTCATATGTTCAGTTTGAATTGTCATATGACAGGTTCCACAAAGATCATGAAAATATATACCGGATCGTTCTAGACAGGCAATTCCCGACCAGTACATTCAAATATTCTGTTGTAGGTGCTGGTATGTGCCGGAATGTGGTTGATGATCTGCCCGAAGTACTCGATGGAACACGAATATTACGGGGCGGTGAGGTAGTTATAGGTTATGGTGACAAAACATTTTTCGAAAATGGCGTATTCTTTGCAGATTCTTCATATTTTGATATTTTCTCTCATGAAGTAATCAGCGGTAATCTAAACACTGCCCTGAATGGTCCGAATAAAGTTGTTATTAACCGGACAATTGCCGAAAAATACTTTGGTGAAGAGGATGCACTGAATAAAACTGTCAGGTTTAATAACGGGAATTTTACTGTAACTGCTGTTATTGAGGACATCCCGCTAAATTCACACTTTCATTTTGACTTTTTAGTGTCTTTGTCTACCATACCTAATATATATGACAGTAATATTTGGGTGGCTTATTCTGTTTATACCTATGTTAAACTTATAGATGGAGCATTACCAGGAGACATTGTAGCAAAGATTCCTGAATTGATAAAAATTTATGCAGGACCGCAGATCGTTGAGGTAACCGGAAACTCATTTGACAATTATCTCGCTGCCGGGAACAACTACATCTATTCACTGCAGAATTTAGCGGACATACATTTGTATTCCGATTATACATATGAGATCGAACCGAATGGCAGCATGACCTATGTTTATATATTCTCAATTATTGCAATTTTGATCCTGATTATTGCATGTATTAATTTTATGAATTTGTCTACTGCAAGATCATCACGAAGGGCTAAAGAAGTTGGTGTAAGAAAGGTTTTGGGAAGCTATAAAAAACAACTTATTGCTCAATTTTTAAGCGAATCCATAATGTATTGTTTTATTTCTCTGATCCTTGCGTTGATAGTTGTCAAGCTGGCTCTGCCGTATTTTATTGATATTACCGGCCGGCAGATCGAGATCAGCTACATAAATGATCCTGATATTATGTTTTTCCTTTTGGGATTAATGATATTTGTCGGATTGATTTCAGGAAGTTATCCGGCCTTATTCCTGTCTTCTTTTATGCCTGTTAAAGTACTCAAAGGAGAGGTCGCATCCGGTGCTAAGAAGCAGCATTTCAGAAACGGCCTTGTTGTTTTTCAATTTGCGGTCTCTATTGCTCTTATAGTGGCTGCTTTTGTAATATTTCAGCAGACTAAATTCATGATTAATAAAGATCTTGGATTTAACAAGGAACAGGTTGTTGTTGTGAATCGGGCATTGTCATTAGGGGTACAGAAACAGGCATTCAAAGATGAACTACTAAGTGATTCAAGGATAATATCAGTATCATATTCAACATCTCTGCCCGGCAGATTAATTGGGAATGCATCCTTTCAATTACCAGGTGAACCAACCGAGGAATTTCATCTTCTGTCACGTATTCTTGTTGATAAAAATTTTATCGAGACACTTGAATTAGAATTTGAAGAAGGCGAGAATTTTAAAGGGATCTCATCGTTAGACAGTCTTTCAGTTATTGTCACACAGACAACTGCCGATAATCTTGGTTGGAAAGAAGGAGCTGTGAATAAAGAAATTATCATGGCCGGTTCTGACGCAAGATTAAAAGTTACCGGCGTTGTTAAGGACTTCCACTTCACTTCGTTACATAATGAAATAACCCCTATCGTTCTTCAACCTGATCTGTTTAACGGCGGGAATATAGCATCAATAAGAATTAGTACGGATAACATTGAAGAAACTCTGGAGTTTATTGAAAGTAAGTGGGACGAATTTGTGCCGGGGCAGCCTTTTTCAAGTACCTTCATGGATGATGATTTTGCACAGCTGTATATTTCCGAAAAAACAACCGAGAAAATAATAGGATTTTTTTCGATCCTGGCGGTTTTTATTGCTTGTCTCGGGCTGCTTGGACTTGCCGCTTATACCGCTGATCAAAGGACCAAAGAGGTGGGTATACGAAAAGTCCTTGGCGCAACTCTCCCGAATCTGCTTTTATTACTCTCGAAAGAGTTTGCAAAACTGATCGGCCTGTCATTTCTTATTGCTGTACCTACAGCATATATTGTATTAAATGACTGGCTGGAAGATTTTGCGTACAGAATAGACATTCCGTATTTCTTGTTTGTCCTGGCAGGACTGATTACATTGGTTATCGCTTTGGTCACAGTCAGCTTTCAGACAATAAAACTTGCAAGGACAAATCCTATTGATTCTATAAAATATGAGTAGTGATCCTACCTTTTATAGAATCACTCTATGAACTGTTTCATGCGGTCATAATGAGTTCCTTTCCAGTAGATCTTTCGGCAGGATTGGCAGCGGAAAAACCCATCGCAGTATTTCTTGACTTTTGGCGGGATGTTATCTATAACCTCATTTATATCAACCGGTTCGATATTTCCGTTACAGATCATACAGCGGGAGAGAGCCTTGAATTGTCCTGAAAGGTCAAACTTTAAGACTACTTCGGCAATCTGATCTTTGGGTATTTGGGATCTGACCCAGTAACCTCGCGATACTTTATTATGTTTTAATAACGATATATCCCGTGTTAGTACAGTCCGGTTTTCAGCTCCGGAGATATTTATTATTTCAATATCCTTCAGATCATTTCTGTAAAGCGTGTCAAATCCCAGCATCCGCAGGTATCGCGCCAGCCTGCCTAGCTGAACATCAACAATGAACCGCGGTTCCCGGAGAGGTTTTGGACGCAAACGTGTTACTTCAGAGATATCAAATGTCTCGAAAACCGGGTAGACTGAGATTTTATCACCATCAGAGATATGTTCGTCAAACGAAACAGATCTGCCGTTTATCAGGATCAGGTCGATCTCCGTGTGAGGTACTCTTATAGCTTCAACAGAATCTTTAACTGTCGGTTTGCCCATGAATTCATATTTGATCCATCTTTTTTTAGATTCTGCAGGCAGAAAGTCATTTAATTCCTCGTAAAACCTGAATTTTGCTGTTTTTACCATTATACGGTTGATTATATTAATCTTATATGTTATATAAATTAGTGACAAATAATTAAATTAATCAAGAATTTTGTATGCATACCGGTTTGAGACAAAAAATATTCGGTATCACACCGGATCAGAAAATATCAAAAAACGATTTTAAGAAGCTGAGAAAAATACGCTACAGATTAAAAGAACTGTGGTTTCCTCCCATGGAAAAAGAGATCAGGGAATGGCGGAGACGGTCAGGGATCAACAGTGTCAGGAGTGTGTTTGAGTTCTCAAAATTAACTGATAACGAAAAAGAGCGGTTTTTTATCGATGCTGATGCATTTATAAATACTGTGGATAATGCTTATGAAAAATGGGATCAGAAGAAAAAGATCAGTATAAAAAAAGAAGGTTTCAACAATGCATTTCTAATATTGAAATTACCGGAAAATGCACCGTATGAAGACGTTAAAAAGCAGTATCATAAACTGGTTTTGAGATCGCATCCGGACAAGGGAGGTGATCCGGAAGATTTTATCAGAATAAATAACGCCTATCAAAGGATCTGCTCAAGTTTGAATATATAGCATTAATGGAATAATATAATATTTCGATCGTGAAGGTATTCATGATCAGAAAAAACCGGAGGAATTAATGGATGCTCTAAAAATTGTGACTTTTAATCAGACTGAACTGATGATCATCACATCAATATTTCTGCTCATCATTCTCCTGCTGTATATGGGCTGCAGGGAAGAATTGAGTGTAAATGTTCTGAAAGATAATATGATCGATACTGACCGGGAATTTTCGAAGTATTCTGTTGAACACGGAAGAGTGGAGGCGTTCAAAAAATTCATGACAGATGATGCAATCCTCTTCAAGGAAGAAACACCTCCGATCAACGGTAGAGAGGAGTACGCAAAATTAATGGAAAATACCGGAGAGGGAACGCTTAAATGGGATCCATATTATGCAGATGTTGCATCCTCTGGTGACCTTGGTTATACACTGGGGAAATGGGAATTTTACTTAACGAACGCTGAATCTGAAGTTGACACTTCTTCAGGTTACTATGTTTCAATATGGAAACTCCAGCCTGACAAGACCTGGAAATTCGTTTTTGATACAGGTATTAATAATCCGCCGAAAGAGGAAAAATAGTGTTCTGCAGTTATTGAATAGCTAAGTGAAAGAATATAAGCTCATTTATCAAATTAATGTCAAAAAAAATGCCCCACTTGAGATGGGGCATTTTTAAATGAATTTATATCTAAATTATCTAAGATTTACAGTTGTCCTTGCTTTTCCGCCTTTTACGCTGTCCCACAGCAGATTGATCTGTCCGGAACCTTTAACAATATACTGAATAGTTCTTGTTGTTTTTCCGGTGAGGCCGTTTCTGATAATTAATCGCTTTAAGTCATTCTGATCGATCTCCTGCAAGATACTCGGTCTGTAAGGTTGGACAAGTTTATTGTTTATCCAGCTTGCAGAAATAATCTCAACATTTCCATCGAGAGTCAAAAGGTCAGGCCTTACCACCTTGTTTTCAGCAGCTCTGGTCAGAACAGTCGGAGCAACCTTTGGATTCGTAAAATCCACCCACACTTTGTAGACGTCATCAGCGATCTTTTCAACTTTTGTTTCTCCGGCCTGCATCATCGGCATTTCATCTGCCTGATAAAGAGTAAATGCCATATTCCTGTGACACATTTCCTCTGTCATGAACCGGGGAGGCAGACGCCGAGTGGTCTTTTTCCAGGAACCGCCCATTTCAACTTTTCCGTATTGCGGATGATCAAATTCCTTCCATTCCATGAACTGATCGCCAAACTCAAGAAAATCATCGAAAAAATAACTTGACTTACTGGAGCTTATCGGGCTGTTCGGGTCCTGCTGCTGTTCTTTTAAGGCGGGGCTATTAAAATATTGCCCGCGGTTCCACAACTCGTTTAAAAATGCAATGATTCCCAGACCGTCATTTGCCCAGTCTGTAAAACCCCCGTGTATCGTATATAAACCGTCCCATGTAATTGCGTATTCATAATAGGGAAGTATGCGTTCGCCGTTGTAACCTATTTCATCATACGCCGCTCGGTCGCTTGAAGGGTACTCCGGGAAATTTTCATCTCCGGGACCTCTTAGTATCAGTCCGGCACTATTGTGGTATGTTTGCGCTCCGGAGATGTTTGGATGCGACATTAAAAAATCATTGACTGCGCGTGACTCAGGCTGTTGAAATGGATAATCTGTAGCCCCGCCTTGAATATAAGAAGGCTGCCAGTCAGTCGCAAAACTTCTGTTTTGATCATAACTTCCAAGATCATCTTCATTGACACGTCCGTCGCCGTCATCATCAATACCCTCGGAGCCGAGTAGTATATAATCTCCCTTTTCACCAAAAGGGACTGTTTCCATTAAACGCGGATCGACCCGGCTAATTCTGTGTGTACCCTGACCTGGGACATATTTTCTGATCTGCTCGATAACACCATTGCCGTTAAGGTCATTCGGGCGGTCTTCATCATACAGACCGTCGTTATCATCATCAAGTGACATATGTCCGGTTCGCGCGCCGCCGCCTGTACCTTCGCAAAAGTATTGATGGCCATCGGGATTAACTGTCGGAGTGATATAGAATACACGTTCATCCACAAGTTTTTTGATCTTCTCAGTCCTTGTGTAATATTCCATCAGGTACCAGATCGTGTAAAGACATATTTCACTTCCCTGAATCTCGTTTCCGTGAATATTCGCCTCGATATACATTGCAGCCTTGTCTTCTTCAGGGCCGGTATCGGGATTATTAATTGTCATCATCATTAAAGCTCTGCCGTCCACACTCTCACCGTACTTTTCAAGTGTTAAAAACTTCGGGAAAGCCTTCTGCAGCCGTTCCATATCGAAATAGACTTCCGGGACATCATGCCACCTGTTGAAATCTATCTTTACTTTGAAAGGCGGATCGGAAGCAGCCTGAGAGTATACAATTGAATATTGGAAACTCAATAAAGCGGCTAAAATAATTGTAAAGATTGAAGTCCTGATTATTCTATTCACGGGATCAGACCCTCCTTAATCTTGATTATAATAATTTGTGTTAGATTAAATATAATTATTCATACAGCATTTGCAAGCTAATTTTTATCTTTCTCGGCTTAATTAAGCATGATTTTTTGTGTCTTGTTTACAATAGTAACTAAGAGGTAAGCGCTAATAATATCTATACAAAAGGAAATGGAAATAATTCAAGTATTTGGAAACGTTTTATTAACGGATCTATTTTTTAATAAATTGATACTTAGTTATCAAACCACAACACACCCCCTCGAGGGGGGAATTAAAGAGCGATTGTACTCCTGATTATGTAACTATAAGGAGAAGTAAACTAAAGAGGGTATTCACTTGAGGGTAGACTAAAATCAACTGATCCTTGTGATCATGCGTTATTAATTAAAAGAAAAATGAATAAAATCCTGTTTGAACTGTTAAAATAAAAATCCCTTGATGTGGTTTACTTATTTTTTAATTTTCAAAAAAAACCTGAACTTTTATTTCTCTAATACAGTCCTATAGATTAGAAAGGTTATGAAAATATTAACAAAATAGTACTAAATTTGAAAAAAACGGAACTTTTCAAAAAAAAATACATATAAAAGAATAAATTATTCATAAACACCCGCCTGCGGAAGGGGAAAATGAGGCATCTTTCCGAAAAGATCGATTCAAAGATCATTCTTTATACAATTTCCGGTATTGTATTAATTTTTGTTTTCACAATGACTATTCTTTTTTCCTTAAAAGATGATCCGCCTGGTTATGAATTATATACTATTCAAAAACAGGACCTGGAACTGAAGATCACAGAATCGGCAAAACTGCATGCAGTCAGATATAAGGATGTCGGAATAGGTGGAGGTTCCGGTATTATGGGTCCCGGCCCAATTAGAATTGTTACCACTCAAAATCCCCAGATAATTTATCTTATCCCGGAAGGAACAATTGCTCAGCCGGGTGATACATTGGCGAAGCTTGATCCGATAGAATTGATTGATAAAAGAGAGACTTATATGGAAGAATTGAATGCGGAAAAGCAAACATATAATGATCTGTTGAAATCACAGGAGCTTGATGAAAGACGTGACCAGAGAAAGATACAGGGGATATTAGAGACACTTGCTGCAAGACGACTTGAATTGATAGTAGCTGAATTCGAATCTAAAAACGAACAAAGGAAAAGAAAGCTCCAACTTGATATTGCACTACTTGATTCTATAGATACGGTTACTGAGATAGATGGTCTTCGGGCGGAGAGAAACCTGAAGAAGCTGCAGGCACAGAATAAAGTTGATGCTGCTAAAAAGAAAGTGACTGATGTAGAAAAAGAAATAGACATGTTCAATATTATTGCTGAATATCCGGCCCTGGTGGTATATGCTACTAATTATGAGACAGGAGAAAAAATTAAGTTGGGAGATAACGTAAGGTCTTATTATCCTTTATTTAAACTCCCTGATCTGTCGGAAATGTTTGCTGTTTTATATGTAAATGACGTAGACCGTGATAAGATATGGAATGATCAGAGAGGTATTATGACACTGGAAGCATACCCGGAATATGAGTTTACCGGAAAAGTGACCGATTTGTCAATTATGTCACAAAAAAGTCAGGACATTATAGTTCCTTCAAGTTTGTATTCAAATGTTAAGACCTTTTCTGTCAAATTTCTTTTAGACAACGTACATGAATGTATGAAGCCTGGAATGACAGCAAAAATTGAACTGTTGGTAGAATGTATTAGGGATGCTGTTACCGTTCCGCTAAGTGCATTATTTGACAGAAATGGGAAGTTATATGTTAATGTTTCGAATGATAGTGATCTGGAAACAAGAGAGATAACGATCGGTAAAAGAAATTCTGTAAACGCAGTTATAGAAAACGGACTTGTTGAAGGAGAGACCATTGTTTTACAAAGACCTGACTGGGAATCTCTTGATCTTGATTTTAAAAAAGAAGGATATACTGAAGAAAATGAAAATGCAGAATTGTTCAAACATTTCGATAATATTAAAGAATTAGGTATTGATTTTGATTATAATAAGTTTCGGGAATCCTCAAAGGAGGAGACAGATAAAACAAAACCACAGATATCTGAAGATAAGTTGAAGCAAATAAGACCGGATATAATAAAAAAATAGAATGTTTCATTAATTTAAAAGATCTAAATGATTAATACAATGAGTAAAAAATCGAAATTTCGATTTTCTATTATAACATGTTTACTTGTTATTATTATTGCAGCCGCTTATATAGGATATGAAGCTGCGGTAAAAGAAGTTGAGATATTCAGTGTTTCAAGGGGGAATTTTATTATTGATGTCCTGGCAGAAGGTGAATTAAAAGCTGTCAGGTCAGTAAATGTATCTCTTGGGAAAAGATTAGGAAATGTTTTGGAATTAAAGATAGTTGATCTTGTTCCTGAAGGATCATTTGTACAGGAAGGAGATTTCCTGGTTAAATTTGATACTGCAGAGATTGAAAAACAACTTGATGATGAAATTATAAAACTTGATACCAAACACCAGGAGTTAGATGTTCTTCTGGCAAAACAAAAAACCGGAGTGGTCAAAAGAGAAAATCAGCTTAAAAGAAATGAGATGGAATATGAGATAAAAAAGATCACTTTTGAGGCGTCAAAATTTGAACCGGAGAACAAGAGGAAACGAGACGAGATCGATATGCAGAAATCGGATCTTGAAATGTTAAACAAAAAAGATGAAATTGAGATTGAGAAATTTAACGATGCTACTGAATTGAAGAAAAAACAGGACGAGATCGATAGATTGGAAAAAACAATTAATGATCTGAAAGAACAGATAATAGGTGCTACTTTATATGCATCAATACCCGGACTGGTTATATATAAAGAAGTATTTGGAAGGTCCACCGGGATTAGAGAAAAGGTCAGGATTGGATCAGAAGGTATATATTATAGAGATCCTGTTATAGAACTTCCGGATCTGTCTCAAATGAAAGTGACCGTAATGGTCAACGAGAAGGAAATAAACAATATAAGAAAAGGGAATGAAGTTATAATATCAGTTGAAACCGATGGAAAAATATTTTACGGAAATGTTACTCGTGTCGGTACTCTTGCCAAAAAGGAATATTACGATCCTTCTGACAGGTCAAAATTCAGAAGCCTATATCCGGTTGATATTGATATTGAAAGTGATCATGAAAGCATTAATGGTATTATGCCCGGAATAGTGGTGAAATGCAGGATCATCACTGAAAGAATTGAAAATGTATTGTTTGTTCCATATGTATCAGTTTATAATGAAGAAGGACAGAACTTTGTCTATTTGCAATCCGGCAACGGATATGAAAAGCAGCCGGTTGTTTTGGGTCAGGAAAATAAAGGTTATATCGTTATACAAGATGGCCTGATTGAAGGGCAAATGGTAACTCTTCTTGATCCATATTTAAAACTCGAAACGTTTGGTGAAAATGAAGGCCGGGAGTTATCAAAACGGCCTAAAGCTCCTTCTCAGGGGGTGATCTCCCAACCGATGATAATGGAATCGAGTGGTGGTATTGTAATAATCAGACAATAAACTAATAATAGTCAGATGAAAAATTATATTAAAAACAAGAAGTACAGGTTAGTTATTCTTTCAGCAGTACTATTAATTGCTGCTGCAGGATTAATTGGCCTTAATAAACCAGATGATATTACAATTGAAACGACCACTGTTTTGCAGGGTGAGTTTGTTGTGGATGTTGAGGTTTCGGGTGAACTAAAAGCTCATCAATCAAGAAAAATTAAAGGTGTCAAAGAACTTGGCTCAAAAAACAAAATCGCAAAAATAGCCCCGGAAGCAGATATCGTTCAGGAAGGAGATTTTTTAATAAGTTTTGATACAACCGACCTGAAAAAGAAAATCACTGATGAAGAGGTTAATCTTGACGATAAGAAAAAAGAGTTAATCGAATTGATCGAAACTCAAAAAAAAGATTCATTGAAACTTGAAAGAGAGCTTCTGATACAAAAACTGAATTTTGATCAATATCAACTTGAATATGAACTTACGAAATTCCTTCCGGATAATGAAAAACGTGCAGCAGAAATTGAAATGAAGAAAAAAGAACTTGATTATTATGATAAAATCGATGAAATAGAAAGTAAAAAATTAGAGTATAAGGATAAGATCAGCAGAAAAATAACTGAGATCGGTAAGATTGAAGACAAAATATTAAAATACAATGATGACCTGAATAAATCTACAATTTATGCGCCGATAACCGGTCTTGTTTTATACCAGGAAGTATCTGCCGGACTTGGTGTTAAAGAAAAGATTCGGGTTGGATCCGAAGTCTCATACTCTTACACACTTATCGAGCTGCCTGATCTAAGTACGATGTGCATTAAAACTTCAATAACCGAAATGGATATCTCTATGGTAAAGGTAGGTCAGGAAGTAATAGTAAATCTTGATAGAGATGATTCTAAGTATACAGGAAGAGTAATCGATGTAGCACAAATGGAAAGAGTAACATATATATATTCACCCACCGGTGAACGAAAAATGACAAGTGTATATGACGTTGAGATAGAAATATTAGATAAGAATGAAGGAAAACTAAAACCTGGAATGAAAGTTACATGTAACATAATTACCAATAAACTCGAAGATAAGATATACGTTACGTTTAGTGCTGTATTTGACATGGAAGATAAGATATATGTTTTTGTGAAAAAAGACGGAGACTTTATTAAAACACCGGTAACCTTAGGATTAAAGAATCGCGAATATGTTGTAATAGAGAATGGATTAGTGGCAGGACAGGAAATTGCACTTGAAAATCCATTTTCTCTTCCACAAGACAAAGAAAAGAACAGTAATCGTGTGGACGTAGATTTAAAGAATAACTGATCCAATTCTACAAATCAATCAAAAATATGTATTCCCGCCCGTATTTGGAATAAGTCCATCAAATATTTTATCCGGATTTATCGTATTCCTGTTCAAATTGATCGATCTGTTGGTCTATTTTAATGTTTCAGATAATATGCTGTTTAAAAGTCTTGTATCAATATTTGAACCGGATAGTACGCCGGCGACTCTTTTTCCTTCAAAAAGACTGCTGTAACTTTTAACCGCAGCCGGTATAACGGCAGCTGAACCTTCAAGAATCATGTGGTGGGTCTGAATGAATTCGGTGATACATGTTCTGATCTCATCTTCAGAAACGAGCAGTATATCAGTTGCCGTATCCATTACGATCGGGAAAGTTATTGAATCCATGTCAACAAGCCCATGCAATCCGTCGGCAACAGAATCATCAAGCTGGAACCTTACCAGTTCACCGCTGTCGATCGAACGTTTAAATACCGGGGATGCCTCGGACTGTACACCAAAGATCTTTATATTCGGCAGAAGGTATTTTGCAGCTAATGCTATCCCGGCTATAAGTCCTCCTCCGCCAACAGGAACCAGCAGAATATCGATATTTTTGTTGTCCTCGAAAATTTCTACTCCTATCGACGCCTGACCGGCGATAACAATAGGATTATTATACGGATGAATAAATGTTTTATCTGTTTTTGATATAAGTGATACAGCATAGTCTTCTGCTTCATCATAGCTTTTCCCATGAAATTCCAGGTCAACGGGAAAATATTTTAATGCCTCAACTTTTGCCGGAGAGGCGTTTTCAGGCAGTATAATTGATCCTTTATGTCCAAGATGTCTTAATGCGTTTGCAACTCCTAAGGCATGGTTACCGGCAGAGACAGTAAATATTCCTTTGTTAAGCTTTTCACTATCAGTATTTAGCACCATATTCATTGCCCCACGGGCTTTGAACGAACCTGTGACCTGAATGTTCTCAAGTTTGAAAAAAACATCTGATCCGTTTATTTCACTGTAATAATCGGATCTGATCAGCGGAGTCCTGAAAATATATTTACTAAGCACATCGGCTGTTTCAAGTATAACATCTTTAGTTATTCCATAGTTCTTCAAATCAATTCCCTTAAATTATTTTTATAAGGATAATAATATTATATAAAAGTTTTGGATTGTTTTAGAAATGAATATATGTAAATACAATATATCAAGATTAAAAAGATTTGTCAAATAATTAAATATTTACTTATATTTCGAAATACATGAACATACAACCAACCATTCTTATTAATTCTCGTCTAAATGTTTGAATCCAATGGTAATTAACAGAAGAATTAACAAAATCCACATGGAAAGTACACTGATCGACAGGTGTAGATTGAACGAACAGACCGCATATAAAGAACTTTACGAATTGTTTAAGGACAGAATTTACTCTACGGCAATTCGTATTCTGGGAGATAAACTTGACGCCGAGGATGCTGTTCATGATATTTTTATAAAAGTGTTCAGGAATATTCATAGTTTCAGAAAAGGCTCTTCAATAATGACCTGGATCTACAGGATAGCCGTTAACACTTGTCTCGATAAGCTCAAAAGTAAAAAGGCCGGAGTGAAATCAGAAGACTTGTTTATATATGAGGAAGATATCCCTGATAAAATTACAAAAAGTCCTGATTTTAGTGTAAATCAGATATTTGAAAATGCTATTAAAAGACTTCCGGAAGGATATAGAACAGTATTCATTTTATACGCAATAGAGGGATTCAGGCATAAAGAGATCGCTGAAATTCTTAATATTTCATCAGGTACAAGTAAATCTCAATATTTTGCCGCCAGGTCACACTTACGTAAATATTTAATTCCATATAAAGAGGCTTTATTATAATGGATTGTAAAGAGTTTTGGGAAATTTATGAAGAATCCGGAATGGATCCGGATATTAAGAAACATCCGGAACAATGCGAAAACTGTAGAAAAGAACTGGAAATAAACAGGATTCTGGATCAGAAAATTGAGAATCTTCAGGATTATTCCGCTCCGGATGGACTCTGGAAAAAGATAAACCGGTCATCAGATTTACCGGATAATTTCAGGATACAGAGAAGCAAAGAATATGCAGTACACAAAATGGGCTCCGGATTATTGCATAGTACCGTTTTTAAACGCGTTTTTTCTATAGCCGCGACAATATTAATTATGGTAATGGTAAATTTATATATTTTTCAGAATGGAGATAGTCTGAAGCCTGACTTTACTCCTGTTTCAACAGAAACACTTCTGGACAAGGAGCAGGAGTATTTTAGTGAGATAAACAGATATTCAAAGCTGGTGGAAGATAACCGGGATGAAATCGGTTCGGATTATTACAGCACGAATAAAGAAAAGATCGATGTGCTGAATGATTTTGCTGAACAATGTAAAGATGCGCTGAGTGTCAATAAGCTTAACTCCAACGCTCAGAAATACCTGTTTCAGGCTTATGAAGAGATCATCAACACTTTAAAAGATATGTATGATAAGCGCACATCAGAATAAATTATTTGTAATATAAAGGAGGATAGAAAATGAAGATCAAAACCGGACTGCTGTTAGTATGTTTTTTGGTCTTAATTGTAGCGAATGTGTCAGGTCAGGGTATTGAAAAAGAACTGAATATAACTACCATGAAGATCAGTAATGAACTCAAAAGCATTAACAATGAGATCACTCGTATTAATGCTGAAGAGGGACAGGAGGAAGCTGTTGAAAAAATTGATATTACTATTGACGCACAGAGCGGAATGAATATAACCGTGGATCATAAATTCGGCGATATAAAAGTAGTTAAAGGGACAAATGACAAGATCACGATCAAAGGTGAAAAACGTGTTACATCCGACAATAAAACGTCTGCAGAAGCTTTTCTGAAAAAAGTGTCTCTGGAAGTTGATGAAAATCCCGGTAGAGTAAAAGTGATCTCGAAATTTCCTGAAAAGATCGACAGTGAAAAAGAAAATATTGAATCTTTCTCATTAAATTTCACTATGGAAGTGCCGGAAAATGTGCAAATTCAGGTAAGTAATAGTTTTGGAGGAACGGATGTTGTCGGATTGAGCGGCGAAATACATGTTGATAGCAAAATGGGAGCAGTAAATGCCGTATCATTAAAAGGTGATATATATTTAAGCAGCAGTTTCGGAAGCCTGACTGCAGAGAACCTCGACGGTTCGGTTAACGCATCTGCCCAGAACGGATCGCTTGATATATCCAACGTGAACGGCGATCTGAATGCAAATTCCAGGTTCGGCGATATTAAAATATTTGATGTCAAAGGTAAAGCAGAAATAATAGGGGGGAATGGCGAGATTTATGTTGAGAAAATCCGGCAGATTACATCTGTAACAGGACAATTCGGACCGATAACCGTAAAAGATATCGAAGATAGGTTAAGTGTTGAAAATAAGAACGGAAATGTGGAAGTATTCAATGTAAAAGGTTATGTAAATGTTCAAAATTCTTTTGGAGCAGTGGTCGTTGATGGAGCAGCAAATGATGTGAATGTCAATACGAGAAATGGTAATGTGAATTTAAGCAACGTATTTTTTGGTAAATCTGATGTTATGAGAACCATAGTTGTTAATAACACATTCGGAAGGATCGAGATCGAGCTGCCCTCAGATCTGTCTGCGAAGATCAAAGCATTTTCGAATTTCGGAGATATAAAAAATGATTTCGGTCTGGAAGTGGAAACTGCATCATTTACGAAAAAAAATCTCGATGGAAAAGTCGGTGGCGGTAAAGATGCTGTCTGGCTGGAAGGGAATAATACTACGATAGTGATCAAGAAAAAATAGGTATATAGACTTGACTTGATCATCAAATTAATTTGATTGTAAGAAAAGGGATATTTGTAAAAAATATCCCTTTTTTCTTTAAACAGCAGAAATCTCTTGTTGCAGTACCAAGTTAATGTTATATTTTATAAAAGAAATGTATGAAAATATTATATAAACAGAGGCAGGGTATAATGAATAAAAGAAGATTGTATCCGGGGCAAGTCTTTTTCAGTGTTTTCATATGTTTGATTCTAATTTCTTCAGAGATAACTGCACAGACTCCGGGCAATTCCCTTTTTCACGAAAAAGAACTTTATCTGCCTTATGCTAATATTATGATCATTAATGATAATGGTGATATGGAGAATTTACCATTTACTCCCGTAATTGTTAATCAGTCTCCGGTGGGTATTAAAAATTATTCCAATAACATAAATATTACCGGCAGTTTAGTTTTTGCCGGGAATGGTATCGTTGATAATGAAAATAATTATAATGCATACAGGGATTATGATCTTCAGGGCAGGGTAGCGGTTATAGTATATAATGATCCTGAGGATTATAAAAAGAAGTACGGACCTTTAAGTGATCTTCATGTCAGAGCATACAATGCTGAGATCAGGGGCGCCGAAGCACTTATTGTATTTGGATTTCCGGATAATCCGGGATGGAACGAGCCATTTATAGAACTGCCGGAGACCGCGCCCCCGATAAATATCCCGGTTTTTACAGTTGCATATCAGGCAGCAAAAACTCTTCTTAAAGAGGCAAATGTGTTCATCGATGAGAAACGTAATAATATTGTTCCGATTTCCGGTGATATTCCTGTAGATATACCACTTGTTGCGAAAATCTCTATTATCGGAGATTTCGGAAAAATAAAAGGCAGCAAAAACGATATCATGTTTTTACCGGGAATACTGGACACGCAGAATATGGAAAACTTTGTTTATAATAGAGAAACTGCTGTTTATGCACTGTCCGAGCTGATCGAAATTCCGGAGAGCTGGATACCTTTGGAGGAAGAGGTCTACTTTCCCGATTATGTATCATTTAAGTTTTATACAAATTTAACTGATTTTGACATGAACAGCAAATGCAAAGTCTTTCCGCTGTTTAATGCATTGAAACACCCGAAAAAAAATGCAGAGTTTCATATTCATGCCTCTATTGCAGAAAAGATCATAATTAAAAACTGGAGTGAGAGCGATCCCATGATAACCAGGGGAACAGCAGTTATGCTGGCGTATTATTCGACTGAAGTTCCTGAGAATAATATGGATATTCTGATAGTGGAATGGCTGAAAGAAAATAGTCTGATGCCTTTGTTAAATGTCCTGGATCCGGGGAAAGAATTTAATTCATTGGAGATCGATACTGCAGAAGTAGTCGCATCGTCATTTTTTAAATATCTGTATTCAATCTATGGCCTGGAAAAATACAGGGAGTTCTATTCGAAAATCTTAGAGAAGAGCAGCCTTAAAGATAAATTGATAATGTTTGACGACCTGTATATGAGAGATATTATAACCCTTCAAAGGGAATGGCTGGAAATGCTGTCATTTGCTTATGCTGTACCTCAGGAGAAGGTGAATACTTATCTGCGGTTTTCTGAATCGAAAATTTCGGAAATCATAAAAAACTAATAGTGATAAAAAAAACCGCCTTTTCCGGGGCGGTTTTTTTTATGAATCCATATATTCTACTTCTTTTCTACTCTGACTTTTTTCATATATATATTCTCGAGCGGCCTGTTATTCCCCTGACGTCCGCTTGTCGGAACAGCAGCTATAGAATCAACAATATCCAGTCCTTCAATTACTTTTCCGAACACCGTATAATTACCGTCTAAACTCGGATACTCCGCGGCATGCATTATAAAGAACTGGCTTGAAGCGCTGTTTATATTATTGCCTTTTCTGGCGGTCGAAACAATTCCTTTGGTATGGGGGATATCACTGAATTCAGCATCTACAGTGTAACCCGGGGAACCCATACCATCATCGTTCGGATCCGCATTTTTACTGTTGATATCACCTCCCTGTATCATGAAATTCGGCATCACCCTGTGAAAAGTTACCCAGTCATAAAATCCGCTGTTTGCAAGTTTCTTGAAGTTTGCGCAGTGATTTGGGGCTACATCAGTAAAAAATTCAAATTTAATTGTACCGAATTTGGTTTCGATAATTCCGATTTCATCTTCTGAAACAGGATCAGCTTCTATAGTTTTTAACTTCTCCTGCCATGCAATTATCTCATCATTCGTAAGAACTTCAGGTTCCTCAGATTTTGAACAGAATGTTAGTGTGAATAATAAGGTTGTCAGTAATAAAATAAGAAATGTCTTTGCTTTCATAGTTTCCTCCCATAATTGACTATAATATTGGCAGATATTTTTCGATTTCATAAGGAGTCACTCTTGACCTGTGGTCCTCCCATATTATTGTTTTGCTTCTGATCAGCTGTTCGAAAATGTGTTTTCCTAATGCATCTCTCATTAAAAAACTTTCCTTTGTCAGTTTGATCGCTTCCCATATCGATTCCGGAAGTGACAGTATCCCTTCACTTTCACGTTCTTCTTCCGTCATCTCATAGATATTATTATCAGCAGGGGATCTTAAAGGCAGTTTCTTTTCTATCCCGTCAAGCCCGGCTCTTAACATAACAGCAAAAGCAAGATAAGGATTGCATGCCGGGTCCGGGGAACGGATCTCCATTCTTGTCGCATATTCCTTCCCGGGCTTATATTCCGGTATCCTGACTAATGCAGACCTGTTCCTTTGAGCCCATGAAAGGTATACAGGAGCTTCAAAACCCGGAACAAGCCTTTTATACGAATTTACCCATTGATTAGTGATCGATGTAAAAGCCCTGCAGTGTTTTAGAATTCCAGCAATATAATGTTTACAAACATCGGACAAATGATATTCATCTTTTTCGTCAAAAAACAGATTTTTATCTTTTGAGAACAGCGATTGATGAACATGCATGCCTGATCCGTTCACTCCGTATATCGGTTTAGGCATAAATGTAGCATAATAACCTTTTAAATAAGCTACCCTTTTCACAACCGTTTTATATGTCATAACCTGATCAGCCATGGTCAGAGCATCCTTATACCTCAGATCGATCTCGTGCTGGCTGGGTGCAACTTCATGATGACTGTATTCAACTTCCATACCGAGTTCTTCCAGGCTTCTGATCGTTTCCTTACGGAGATCTGTGCCCATATCCAGGGGAAGCTGGTCAAAATATCCTCCATGGTCTAAAGGAGTGGGATCTTTATCGTTTGGGAAGTAGAAGAACTCCAGCTCCGGCCCTATATAGAATTTATCAAAACCCATTTCTTCGGCTTTTTTTATATTTCTTTTAAGACAATATCTCGGATCACCGTCATAAGGAGTACCGTCAGGATTCAGAATGTCACAGAACATCCTGCCTATGACCATGCCGTCGGTTTTCCATGGTAAAATGGCAAATGTAGAAGGATCTGGCACTGCCACCATATCGCTTTCCTGAATTCTGGTAAAACCGTCTATTGAAGAACCGTCAAAACCCATACCTTCTGCAAATGCAGTCTCAATTTCCTGCGGTGTAATTGAGAAACTTTTAAGGATCCCTAAAATATCCGTAAACCAGAGATTGATAAATCTGACATTCTTGTCTTTGATGATCCTGATTACGTCTTCAGTAGAATACGGCATACCATAATCCTTTCAAATAAATGTTATTATTTATATAAATGTTTAAAAATATGTAAAATACTTTTCAATTTCCCACGGATGTATCTGAGATATATATTCGCTCCATTCAGACTGTTTATTGTCTAAGAAATGAAAATAGATGTAATCTCCCATAGAAGCCCTGATCATTTTATCCTTCTGGAACTGGATCAGCGCTTCATTCAGGTCTTTAGGGAGTCTGAATGCTTTCAGGCGTCCCCGTTCACGCTGGCTCATTTTCAGTACATCTTTATTTATCGGTTTCCCTGGTTTTGATTTATGTCTGATCCCGTCTAACCCGGATTGCAGAATCGCTGCAATTGACAGATAAGGATTACATGAGGGATCAGGCAGTCTGATCTCAACTCTCGTATTTTCATCTTTCTGGTCCGGTACGCGCAGAAGAGGAGAGAGATTCTCTTCCGCCCAGGTTACATACATTGGCGCTTCGGTTCCGGCAACAAGTCTTTTATAAGAATTGATCAGAGGATTGGTAAGTGCACAATATCCGCGGGCATGATTCAGCTGTCCACCGATAAACTGTAAAGCTGTCTTGCTGAGCTGAAGATCGCCCTTATTACTGAAAAAAGCATTCTCACCGTTTTTTGTAAGTACCTGGTGAAGATGAAGACCGGAACCATATTGGTTATAGAGTGGTTTAGGCATAAATGTCGCATGCAGGCCATATTCTCCAGCAATTTTTTTGACAAAAAACTTACAGCTCGAAATATAATCAGCGGCTGTTACAGCATCCACCCTCAGAAAATCTATTTCATGCTGTCCCTGGGCTACTTCGTGATGAGCGGATTCTACTTTAAAATTCATCGTTTCAAGATCTTTTACTATTGATCGTCTTGCCGCTTCACCAATATCATGAGGTGTCAGATCAAAATAGCCCGAAGGATCATAGGTGTTTAATGTGGCAGAGCCATCTGTTTCTTTGTTGAACAGGAAAAATTCAATTTCACTTCCTACATTGTATTCAAATCCGGCATTTCTGCAGTTATTCACAATTCTTTTTAATGCAAGCCTGGGACAACCTTCAAATTCTCGACCGTCCGTGTAGTGAATGTCGCAAATTATACTTGCGATTTTATGCTGTCCTTTATCCTCATTCCAGGGGAATACCCTGAATGTTTCATAATCGGGAACAAGAACCATATCCTTCTCAATTTTTCTGGAAAAACCTTCAATAGAGGAGCCGTCGAATAAAACCTTGCTGTCTAAAGCCATAGAGAATTGTGGCGAGGGAACTTCAACATTTTTTACCTGTCCCGGGATATCAACAAACTGAAGGCGTAAAAATTGCACCTGTTCCTGTTGAGTTATCCTTAATATTTCCGATTTTGTCATAATTATCTCAATTTTTTGTTTAAAAATAACAAATAATATCAAAATGTCAATAAAGATATGCAGTAAATGCAAAATAAATATAACATAGTTGGTATTAAGTGATAATATTGCCTGTAGTGAATGTATATTATTGCAAAAAACGCATAAAGCAGCAATCG
>JBHPLC010000010.1:0-60359 GCA_042564455.1 Candidatus Zhuqueibacterota bacterium
AGCCAGGTTGACCGGAATCAGCGTTATATTGATCGTCAGGCAAGGACCGACAGTATATACACCGCCGAAAGTGCCGGATTCATGGATATGAGGAAGACCTATTACAGAAGCAGGATTGGTGATTTTGATATTCCCGTGTGGGTATTCCAGCCTCTTGAAATTGAACCGGATAAAAAATATCCCGCAATAGTCTGGGTACACGAAAATATCCGCGGCCATCTTTATGAACATTATATTTCATACATAAAAAGAGCGGTCGCAACAGGTTATATTATTGTTGCGCCCGAATACAGGGGCAGCTGGGGATACAGCCAGGAGCTTTATGATGCGATCGACTACGGAGGAAATGAGGTTGATGATGTCTTAACATCGGTTGATTATATACGTGATAATCTCCCACATGTAGACCTTAACAGATTAGGGATAATCGGGTGGAGTCACGGCGGTATGATATCTCTCCTGTCGATCTTCAGGGAGCAGTTCACATTTAAAGCCGCTGTAGCAATGGTCCCTGTTACAAATCTGTTTCAGAGACTTGCTTTTAAAGGTGTGGAAAGACAGTACGGTAGAATAGATCCCCAGGGCAGGATAGGCGGATTACCGCACGAAAGAAGAGATGAATACAAAGAGCGCTCTCCATATTATAACGTGGACAAGCTGGAGATCCCGCTGCTTGTGCATATTACTGAGAATGACGGTGATGTAAACTATGAAGAAGCTGTAATGCTTATCGATGCACTCAGAGCGAGAAAGCCGAATTTGAGTGTGACAAAGATATATAAAGCGCCTGATGGCGGACATACTTTTGATAGAAAAGTAGATCAGATAACCTGGGAACCTGTCAATAATCCGGAACAGAGGGATTCCTGGAACAGGATATGGAACTTCTTTGACTGGCACCTTGAGCCATTCAAATAAGTATTAATTATTAAATGTCTAAAGGGATCATCTATGAAAAATGATAATATTAGAATTAAACAGATTTTCATGTCCATTCTGTTTGTTATTATTCTGTTATATTTTTTCCCCGTATTTGGCCAGGATGTTGAACAGAGAAAAAATCAGCTCTATGTCAGTAAAGATCCAAATGACCATCCCAATGCTAATTATGAAAGACACATGATCCAGAAGGCACAGCACGATAGCATTTTTGAAGCTGCGACTCTGGGTATAATGGATTATGAAAAAACGAAGTTTATGAGCAGGATCGGTGATCTGGAAATACCTGCTTATGTTTTCCAGCCGCTTGAAAAACGGGGAGAGAATGGTCATGCAGCTCTTGTCTGGATACATGGGGGAGTTCATGGAAATTTATCCGCAACGACATATTTCCCGTTTATCAAAGAAGCGATCGAGAGAGGTTATATTGTTGTTGCACCGGAATACAGGGGAAGTACCGGATATGGAAAAGAATTTCATGAAGCCATAGATTACGGCGGATATGAAGTAGATGACTGCATTTCTGCCGTGAATTATATTAAACAGACAATGCCTTATGTGGATCCCGATAGAATAGCAATGATCGGCTGGAGTCATGGTGGATTTATTACTCTTCATTCTCTTTTCAGAGAACCGACAATGTTTAAATGCGGTGTTGCCCACGTGCCTGTAACTAATTTAGTGTTCAGGTTATCTTACAAAGGGCCGGGATATCAGAGGTCGTTTGCCACCCAGCAGAGAATTCAGGGACTGCCCTTTGAACAGAGAGATATCTATATTGAACGTTCACCCGTTTATCATGTCGACAAACTTCAGGTACCTGTACAGGTGCATCTCGCAACAAATGACAGAGATGTGAATTTTGTCGAAGCAGAAATGCTTGTGAATGCATTGATAGTAAAAAAACCGGAACTGGCAGAGACGAGGATTTATGTTGATCCTCCCGGCGGACATTCGTTTAATAGACGTACCAATAGAGAAACACTGGAGCGTAATGATTCAAAAGAGCAGAGAGATTCATGGAACAGGATATGGTCTTTTCTTGAATGGAATCTGCGGCCTTACCAGGATAACTCAAAAAACTGACTAACAAAACTATAACCATAAACAGGAGAAATTATGAGAAAGTTTATTTCGGCAAAAAACTTGATCAATTATTTGCTGATCTTTGCAGTTGCTGTGTTGTTTATCCTCCCGGTAGCGGCAAAAGATCTTTTTGCTCAGGCAAAAAGACCGTTCACAATCGAGGATTTTAACAAATTCTCCAGTGTGAGAGGACAGCAGCTATCCGACAACGGTGAATGGATCGCATTTGAGATCAAACCGAGGGAAGCAGACGGTGAATTAACCATCCTTAATCTAAATACAAATAAGAAGTATACGATTACCCGTGGTAATGGTCCACGTTTTACGGATGATTCAAAATGGGTGGCTTATACGATCGTTCCGCATATAAAGACCGAAGAAGAACTGAAAGCTGAAGAAGAAGCGAAAAAAGCAGAAGAGCTGCAGGCGGAACCTGCGAGAGGCGGACGAGCCGGCCAGCGGGCAGGCCAAAGAGGAGGCCAGAGAGGCGGAAGAGGCGGTGGCCAGGAGGATGAGGAAAGAGAAAGAAACAAAATGGAGCTTCTGAATCTGTCAACCGGAGAAAAAGTATTGGTGGATGAGGTTCAGAATTTTGTTTTTTCCGATGACTCCAAATGGCTGGTTTACAGATTGTTCAAACCCAGAGCACCACGGGGGGAAGGAGAAGAAGAGGAACCTGCGGCTGGACAGCGTGGCGGGCAAAGAGAAGGTAGAGGCGGTCAGCAGGAAGAAGCTGCAGGAGAGAGAGAAAGACCGAGAAATACCGGTTCGGAAATGGTGATCCGGAATCTTGAGACCGGAATGGAAGAGCGTATTCAGTTTGTTACAAGTAATACTATTATGGAAGAATCCAAGTTGATGTATTATAATGTTGTAGCGGAAAATGAAGAAGAAGACGGTCTATATGTCAAGGATCTCAGCAAGGATTCTGCTCCGACAGCAGTTATAAGCGGCAAAGGCAGATACCAGGGATATACCTGGAATGAAGATAATGACAAGATGCTTTTCCTTACCAACAAGGACGACCAGGAATCTGAAGAACCTGCATTCACGATCTACCAGTGGAATATAAAAGATGATACAGCAGAAAAATTCATCGGTACGGAAGACCTGAAGAGTATTCCTGAAAATATGCAGCTTGCCACAAGCGGTGTAAGCTGGGCTGAAGGAGATAAGGCAGTTTTCTTAAGCATTACCGAAAAACCCGAAGAAAAACCGGAGGTTGATGCTGAGGAACCTGTCGAAAAAGAAGAGGAAGTTGAAGTTCCGGTAATAATCTGGCACTGGAAAGATGTAACGATTAAGTCTCAGGAACAGGCACGGGTAACAGGGCGTACTACCGGTTCGACGCATGTCAGCGGCGGCGGCCGGGGCGGCGGTGGTAGCCAGGGCTCTACTTACAGGGGTATTTATTATCTTGACGGCAAAAAATTCGTACAGTTTACAGATGACGAAATTTCAAATGTTTCAATGGGGCCGCATGACAAGTTTGGTCTTGCTCAGGATAATAAAAAATATCAGGAGGAACGTCCATGGAGCCCGACATATAGGGATTATTATTTGGTTGATCTGAAAGACGGTTCCCGCGAACCTCTTGAAGAAAAAACCCGCTGGAGTTATCAATGGTCGGATGACGGGCAATATATGCTTCAGTATGTCCAACCCCACTGGTGGCTATACGATATGAAAACAGGTTCAAAACGAAATCTTACAGAGAACCTTGAAGTTGCTTTCTGGAATACTGATGACGATCATCCCAATGTCAAAAGTGCATGGGGAACAACAGGCTGGACAAAGGATGATGAAGGTGTCCTCCTTAATGATAAGTTTGATATATGGTATTTTCCGGTCAAAGAGGGCGGTGATCCCGTTAATGTAACACAGGGTTACGGTAGAGAACATAATATAAGGTTCAGATATGTCAGACCCGGTGGCGGTGGCGGTGGTGGCCGTGGCGGCGGAGGCCGTGGCGGCGGTGGTGCTGCTTCTTCGGGAGACAGATCGATCGACCTGAAAGAGACTATGAGATTGAGTGCAACAAATGAATCAACAAAAGCTACCGGATATTACGAAGTTAATTTCGGTGAGAGACCGAATCGAATAGTGATGGTTGATAAGAGAATGAGCAGTCCATCAAAAGCAGAAAACGCTGATGTATATATGTACACCATGACAACATCCAATGAATTCGGTGACATTTATGTCAGTGACGGCACTTTCAGGAGTCCGAGAAAGATCACTGACGCCAATCCGAATAATAACGGATTGCTGTTCGGTAAAAATCAGCTCATAGAATACACAAATACTGACGGTGTTGTACTGCAGGCGATATTAACTCTGCCGGAGAATTACCGCAGCGGTCAGAAATACCCGATGATTATCTACTTCTATGAGAAACTTTCGCAGAACCTGCACAGCTACAGTCTGCCTTCGACCGGAAGCGGATTTTCTGCCACTTATTTCGCAAGTAACGGTTATGTGGTACTACAGCCGGATATAATCTATACCGACGGATTCCCGGGACCCTCGTCTGTAAAATGTGTTGTCCCTGCTGCTCAAAAGGTAGTTGATATGGGAATCGCCGATCCCGAAAGAATGGCGATCACCGGACACAGCTGGGGAGGATACCAGACCGCATTTATCGTTACCCAGACAGATATTTTTGCATGTGGTTATGCCGGGGCTCCTGTTTCCAACATGACCTCAGCATATGGCGGTATCCGATGGGGAACAGGTAATCCGAGAACTTTCCAGTATGAAACAGGACAGAGCCGTATCGGCGGAAACCTGTGGGATTATCCGGAAAGATATATCGAGAATTCACCATTGTTTTTTGCAGACCGTGTGAATACCCCAATACTGCTCCTTCACGGTGACGAAGACACGGCTGTACCGTGGTATCAGTCGATCGAATATTTTCTGGCGCTCCGCAGGCTAGATAAACCATGCTGGTTCCTGCAGTATCTAACGGAACCGCACGGCTTAAGCGGTGATATTGCCAAAAAGGATTTCACCATCAGGAGAGACCAGTTTTTTGCTCATTATCTGAAAGGTGAACCTATGCCGGACTGGATGAAAGAGAGCACAACTGTCGGTGAAGGTAATGTTATAAAAAAATAACTTGATTTTAACAAGAATTTTTTACACAATGGGGACAGTATTCTGTCCCCATTGTTTTTAGAGATAACTAATTCTATAATATTAAGGAGAATGATTGATAATGAAAATTCATGCAAAGAAAATTATCCTGGTTACCGCATTGATATTGCTTTTTGCATCAAATTCTTTCGGTCAGATACATTTCGAGGCCAATGCCGGTTTTCTGATCGGCCTGCCCAGGGGTGAATTCGGTGACAATGTGGAGCAGACCGGATTGGGATTCGGATTAACTGCCGGATATAAACTGCCTATGACTCCGCTGACAGTAGGGCTTGATTTTGGTTATATTCTCTACGGAAGGGAAAAAAGGCATGCACCGTTCAGTTATACTATTCCGGACCTTACGGTCGAAGTTACCAATAAGAACAATATTGTTCTCGGACATCTGCTTTTCAGGCTGCAGCCGAACCTCGGCTCGTTCATGCCGTATTTCGACAGCCTGATAGGCTTAAAATATCTGTTCACCGACACTGCGGTTAAAGGTGAAAAGAACTTCGAAGAAATAGCATCTTCGAATAACCTGTCGGATGTCGCCTTCAGTTACGGTATTGGGGGAGGAATGAAATTCAAACTCTGGGAACCAGGGATCGATACGTTAAAAGATGTTAAGCTGTTCGGCGTCTATCTTGACCTGCAGGTCAGGTATCTCTTCGGAAGCGAGGCGGAGTATCTGAAAAAGGGTGACATCACTGTAAGCGGCACTGAGGTTTTGTATAACATAAACAAATCCAAGACCGAACTTCTCACTATGAACATCGGGATCTCTTTTATGTTCTAAAACAAATGATTATTCAAATACAATAGACAAACCCCTCGACCGAGGGGTTTGTTATTATATGCTGTAGTGTAAAGATCATAATTCTTCTTGATTCTCCAGAAATATTTTTGTATTAAGTATAAAATTGATAATAATAAAATTTCATTTTCGTACCTGTAAACTATCAGAGGAGGATTCATGAAAAATGTTATAAGGGGATGTGCAGTCTGTTTTATCTTATTTGCATTTGTATTTTTCAATTGTCAACCCGATACGATCTCCCTGTGGAATGGCCAGGATTTTTCCGGGTGGGAACTGTTTGTTCCTGACGAAGAGGTCGATGTTAATACCGTCTGGTCAGTAAAGGACGGTGTAATACACTGCACGGGTGTCCCGAACGGGTACATGCGGACGGTTTCAGAGTATTCTGATTACACTCTTACCCTGGAATGGCGCTGGGTTGAAAATGGAGGCAACAGCGGTGTACTTCTGCACTCACAACCGCCGGATAAGGTCTGGCCCAAATGTATAGAATGCCAGCTGCAGTCCGGAAATGCCGGTGATTTTGTTGTTATGGGTGGAGGAACCATAACTGTTAACGGGGAGGAACATAAACGAGATTCAGGATTTATTATGATCCCGAAAATGGAGGAAAGCTCGGAAAAACCTCTTGGTGAATGGAACACCTACAGGATAATCTGTTCAGAAAATGAAATAACATGTTATGTCAACGATGTACTTCAGAACAAAGGAACAAACGCTTCACTTTCCAAAGGTAAGATCTGTTTTCAGAGTGAAGGTGCACCAATTGAATTCCGAAATATTCAAATTGAATCAATGAACAAATAATTATAAATATAATTGTTTGAAAAGGAGGATATACATGAAACTGTTTAAGGGCAGTAGTCTGTTAGTTGTTTTGGTCTGTATCACAGCGATCTTAACCTATGCATTTGTATTGAATGACAATAGCAGTGAAAAAGCCGATCAGCCAAAGGTCAAATGGCTCCGAACATCCATGGTGTTTGACGGTCAGATGGAAGGTGCGACCAAATTTGCAAAAAATGTTACTGAATATGTGAACAAGAACTACAAGGACGTTAATGTCCAGGTTTATAAAGAAGTTATCGGAACAGGCGGTAAAATATACTGGCTCGTTGACTTCAAAAGCCAGCAGCATTTTCTTGAGGTCAGCCAGAAACTGGATATGGATCTCGATTTTATGGACATAGTCGCCACTGCAGAATTCTATATAGATACACCTGTTGATAAACTCCTGCAGTCGCTATACTGATAAAGTTGATCGAATCCCGGTAAGACAGACATTCGTTGGTACGCAATGGGCGACTTGTCTAAGACGGACATTGCCCGGTACTGTCATTGCGAGGATCCCGCTGAGCGGGAGACGCGGCAATCTCTGCGCAGTTATTCTGTACTTACTTTAATCAATGCACACATCTTTTGAAATACCTGTCTGTGGCACCCCTAAACTTAGCCTGCCCCTTTCATTTTGGGGATTTAGGGGTGTATTACATGGTTTTATTTCCCCCTTCTTATAACTCCACCAGCGGATCGAAGGGGACACCTTAAAAATCCCCCCTTTCTAAAGGGGGAACTAAAGGGGGATTTAAATTGTCTCCCCACCCCAATTTTCCTATTGTTTATTATAAATTTAATTTTTACCATACAGTGAATATTTTTGTTTTTTAACTGTACCACATATATAACCACATAAAAATAGTATTTATCCACTCACATCCTTGGGGGATTAAATGCGTACCTGCCTTGTAGTTGTGCTGCTATTTACAATAATAATGACATCAACATCTTTTGCCCAGAAACTGGAAGAGCCTGAAATTTTTACAGATATTCTAACTCTTGAACGCACTATTGGGGGCGAATCATCGGAACTTTCAGGTGAATTCATTCTGGTAAGACCAAGAAGTATGGATGTTTCACCTGCCGGAGATATAGTGGTTTTTGATGAGAATCGATTGAAAGTCTATAGTACCGATGGGTCCGGATCAAATGTATTTGGTGGATTAGGTGATGGGCCTGGAGAGTTCAGCAGACTTTCTCAGCATTTTGTAGGACCTACCGGGATGGTAACGGTTCTTGATCTGACAGGTATTAAAATGGATGAGTGGCATCTTTCTCTTCAAAATAATCCGAATAAATCTTATAATGTCTTTGACAATAAAGGCGAATTCATTTACAAACGGCGGATCGGAAACGGGCTGCATTTTGAGGACAATTTCAGCGAGGCCGAAAATATTCAGTTCGTATCGATGAACCGGTTATACGCTATCAGCAAAACCGAGATGATATATGAGGTATTTTTGAGTAAATACTTATCCCCGCAATTATTAAATCGAGTGATTATTTATGAAAACAATTCTGAATGTATTGAAATATTCAAAGGAGATGGATTCTTTAATCCTTCGGATATGAGCGGAGCTTTCAGGATAAACAACCTCCTCTGGGAAGTTACACCTGATAATCGTATTGTCTATATTAATACGTTAGAAGATAGGTTAGAACCGGATGGTGAATCAGAATATTTTATCCACATCAATGAGATTGGAAAAGATAATAACAGGATCATCCGCTATATTTATGTTCCAATACCGGATAATAATGAAAGAACAAATAAATATAAAACCAAGAAGTATAATCCGGCCGCTGAATGGCTTAAAGTTGACGGTAGATATGCTTTCGTTTTTACTTTTAAAGCAAACCATAACGATCCAATATTGACAGATGTATTCGATATTAATACAGGTGAATATTTGAGTTCAGTCTACTTTCCATTTGTACCTGCCTGTATAAGGAACGGATTAGCATATGAGTTTTATCCGGGAACGAGTAGAAATTATGCGTATATATCTATTTACCGCATTGATCCATCAGTCTACGGAAAGTGAGGGAGATACAAATGAGAGTTAAGAGTGTTGTTGTGTTGTTGATAGTCGTATTGTTGTTTTCGTGTTTTGAGAACGAAAAGAAAACCAACCAGGTTGTTGAATCAGTAGTCAATTCACCTGAGGCTTTCACACTTGAATTTGCTATTGGTGGTGCCGAGGATAAAAACTCCGAAGAATTTCTCCTTGCCGAACCGCAGATAGTAGAAGTGAAATATAATGGTGATATCCTTGTTATAGACGAAAACCGGATAAAAGTATTCGACTCGCAAGGAAATGAGAAGATAATTGTCGGAAGGCGCGGTGAAGGTCCTGGAGAATTCGGCAGTAGGTTTGTTCCTTATATCAGCCCGTCAGGATATTTGGTTGCGGCAGATGTCAACGGTTTGGGAACGGGACAAATGGTTTTTTACGGAGGAAGCAGTTCCAGCAATCATTATAATCTGTTTGCGCCTGATTATTCGTTTATTGAAAAAGTTAGGATTGGTAATAATAATCGTATTAATAAATATCTTGAAGTACACGATTTCGAACTTGAAAATATGCGAAGAATTACAAAATTTGTTCCGCTGGACAGGGATAAACTGCTTTTCGAAGCGGTGTTTGAAAAAATCGAATCAGGCCGGGAACCTCAATATTACCAAAGAGTTTTATATGACAACGGTAGTACTATCACGCAGATATTGGAGAAAGAGTTACTAGTTATGTATGGTAGTACTAAATATCCGGAAGGAGAACTTCACTGGAAAGTCCTTCCCGGTAACAGAATTTTCTATCAAAACGCAAATGAAGATATTTTCGATTTAGAGAAAGGATCATATTACACTATACACATTCTTTCGTTTGAAGACGGGAAAGATATCAGTGGGACGCGGGAATTCACACAGGTAGAGTTTCCCGAAAAAATGACCACTGCTCCAGCCCGCAAAGGAAATCCCGGCGATCAACTCAAAATTGATAAAGCACGCGTCTATAAAGAAAAGAAGTACTATGCCGCTGTAGAAATAGTCAAAGTTGACGGTAGGTATGCGTTCATTTTCCTGAATCAGCTGCCTGAATCGATACAGAGAAATCCGCTTCGTGTTCCTGCTGAAATTTTTGATCTGGAAAACTGTCAATTTTTGACCACGATTGAATTCCCGTTTTATCCCTACGTCATCAGAAATGGATATGCTTTTAATAAAACTATTGATGAGGACGGATTCCCAGTTATCCAAAAATACCGCATCAACCCATCAGTCTACGGAAAGTGAGGTTTGCTTGATTCCCCCTTCTTGTCACCCCACTGGCGGATTAAAGGGAGATTAAAGGGGATTTTTTTAATATTCTTAATAACAAACCAATGAATTTGTGAATTTGTGGTCAGATCTTGCAATGCCGCATTATTTTTATTGACTGCTGCAGTCGGTTTGGTCAAGCAAGAAACGAAGTTTCAAAAAAGCTCGAATATATGCTTTAAGGAGAGGTATATTCCGATCCCCAGGAACAATATCCCCGTGATACGCCGGAACCATATCTCCAGACTGGAAACCTTCTTATATATCAGGTTCACTGATTGTGCCCCGAATGAGATGGCAAGTGCGAACAGGAACACCGGAATCCCTGTCCCGATCCCAAAAAGTGCCGGTAACAATAGACTCGATTCATATTTCAAAGATAATGGTATAAGACTTCCGAAAAATAAAGCAGCAGTCACCGGGCAGAACGATAAAGCAAACAATAATCCGATCACACCCGAACTCCATATCCCGCTCTTTTGAGCAATATCCTGTGCTTTCTGATTTGTTTTTGTGAATCTAAAGGATAAAGTAATAAGGTTCAATAGGAACATCCCGGTAACTATCAGGGCGGGACCTAATATCATGTTCATGTATTCCTGAAGTATATGCGATAATTTTGGAGTAGATAACAATCCGAACACAACAATAAAAGCGATCAGCACATAAGCAGTCATTCTTCCGATAGTGTACATTATACCCGAAATCAGTACACTCCGTGCATTCTTTACCTGTTTACCGATAAATGAGATCGCGGCTATATTTGTGGCAAGCGGACAGGGTGATATTGATGTCAGTATGCCCAGCCAGAATGCTGAAAGTGCTCCGGAGATCAGCAGGTCCATTAATTACTCTCCAGGAATTTTTTGATCTCGTCGGTAATATAAGTTTTAAAAGATGTCTCATCCTCAGTAAGAGCCCAGATATCTTCAAGGTTCTTCCAGGTCGTCTGCTTCCCGTTCCGGAACCTGGCTAATATTACAGATTTTGTGTACAGATCATAGTCCTCGAGAAAATGATGATTGCCCTCATCATCAGTATTGACCGTTTTCCAGATAAGACTGCCGGAACTTAGTTCATTTTCAAAACCGGACTTTACCGTTTCACTTGTTAACCGTTCGATCTTTTCACAGGTTTCACAGCGGTCATTCGTGTAGAAGTAATAAACGATATCCACATTTTCCGGCAGGATTTCTCCTGAATCTGCAAAAGAACCGTTATCTCTTTGCGACATTTTAATTATCATCATAACAACTGAAGCTGCCACAAAAATAAAAAGCAGAAGCCTTACAGCTTTTTTTGAATTCATTTTTTCCTCTTAATGTGATGATGTTTAATATAATACATATTGAATGTCTTATCCATAAAAAGTTCCGAATATGAATCCGGATATCGCTGCCATAATAACAACAAGTAACACAAAATCCAATAGTACAGTCATCCCCTTTGGGCGCTTCTATTCCCCCTTTTTAAAGGGGGATAAAGGGGGATTTCCAAATTGATCCTAATAACTAATCTGTTTCTCCATACTGTCATTGCGAGGATCCTGCAGAGCAGGAGACGTGGCAATCTCTGCGTTGACTCTACTGTTAATGTTATCAAATAACCGCATTAAAAAAACATCCAGCACATATTTTCAGATCAACTCATGCATTATCTCTATTACCCGAAGTAAGTTCCGAATATATATCCGGATAATGCTGCCATTATTACAACCAGCAGTACAAATACCAGAGTCTTTTTCGTGCCGATTATACTCCTGATTACAAGCATATTCGGCAAAGAAAGAGCCGGGCCTGCTAAGAGAAGCGCCAGGGCCGGACCTTTTCCCATCCCGTTACCTATCAATCCCTGTAATATCGGGACTTCCGTCAGGGTCGCAAAATACATCAATGATCCTATCACAGAAGCGTACAGATTTGCAGAGATCGAATTTCCACCGACAAGCCCTGATATCCAGGATGCCGGTATCAATCCTTCTTCTCCGGGACGGCCTAACAGTATTCCCGAAACAAGAATCCCGGCAAACAATAACGGCAGAATCTGTTTAGTCAGGTCCCATGACGCCTGGAACCAGTTTTCAGCTTCTCCTTCAGTCAGGATCATCACTATTGATAAACCTAAAATACCCATAAAAAAAGGAATGACCGGATGGTCAGGAATAAAAAATCCTGTAATTAAAGTAACAGCAGTGACAAAACTCATGTACTGCCACTTTAACTCATACCATCTTACCAATACTACTGCCAATACTATCCAGAAAACTGAGGTTACGATCCATTTGGCAGAATAGACCGAATACCAGAATCCTGTCCCGGAGGGAGGTTCACTCCAGTTTGCGAACACTAATATACCAACCATTAAACCGAAAAAACCTGCGATCTGTTTTAATGAGTGCTTTGATTCTGTTTCAGGAATATGCATTTTTGCCCGTTTTTCCTCTTCATTCCTGAATATTAATGCCATTATCAATCCGATAACAATACTGAATACAACAGCGCCGACCGCCCGGGCAATACCAAGTTCCAAACCCAGTATCCGTGCTGTGAGTATGATCGCAAGTACATTTATTGCCGGTCCTGAATAGAGAAATGCTACTGCCGGGCCAAGCCCGGCCCCGATCCTGTATATTCCTGCAAAAAGCGGAAGAATCGTACATGAGCATACAGCGAGGATCGCTCCCGAAACAGAAGCGACACCATACGAAAGAACTTTATTTGATCTTGATCCCAGATATTTTAATACGGAACTTTCTCTGACAAAAACTGAGATTGCCCCGGCAATAAATAATGCAGGCAATAAACATAATACTACGTGTTCTCTTGCATACCATTTTAAAAGGTATAAAGATTCAATAACGGCATTATTGAATTTGCCGGAACCGACAGGCAGAAAATAAATAATAAAAAATACAGCGGCTATTATCAGTAAGGATTTTCGCTCTTGTTTCCAGATCATAACAAATTTCTTAAAGTGTAACAGTATGTTTGAAAAATTTCATGAGATCAATGAAACCTGCTTGTCAATTTTTGATTTTAATACACCTTCAACACATTCATAAAAATTAAGAATACACGGGCAGCTCAAGTGGTAATATATACTTGTACCGCGCCTTTCGCTGTGAATTATCCCTTCGGATTTTAATATAGAAAGATGCTTCGAAACAGTGGACAGATCAGCACCTATTTTTTCGGTTAATTCACCGACATTATGCTCACGGTCTGCAATTTCTTCGATAATGAACAGTCTCGTGGGATGGGCAATTGCTTTTAATATATTTGCCCGTGCTTCAAGCTTGTTGAGCCTGTTTGTATCCATAATAAAACCTTTTTATTTGAGTATTTGGCAATATAACCAAACACTCAAATAATGGCAAGTGTTTTTATGCCCATCTTAGAAGGGATAACAACATTGGCAGACATTTTAAGGGAAGAGAGAAAATAATTCGATTTTATTTCCACAAAAATAAGAGGCAGTTCTGAATTAATACTTTGAAAATGCGAAAATAATCGTATATTCAGGATTTAACATTCTATTCATGAATTTTTTTTCTGTTCATTGGTATTATATGTGTTACTGTTGAACAATAGTTTATAATCTTATATTGCACATGAAATATAAATAGGTTCATAGATGAGTTCAGGATCACAAAAGTTTAAAACAAAAACGTTTATTTCTTTCTCTATCAGCTTATCCTTTCTTATTATGGCTTTTTCCGGAGTCATTTTATTCTTAAGACCGGAAGGTTCAATAGCGCACTGGACAGACTGGTCTGTACTCGGGCTTGACAAGAAAGGCTGGGAAGGTGTACATGCGATATTCACCGCTTTATTCATTATTCTTGCGACGTGGCACCTGGTCTTTAATTGGAGAGTACTCCTGCATTATCTTAAAGGATCATTAAAAAAAGACATGCATCATACACGGGAGATCAGCCTTGCAGTTATAATGGTTTTATTTTTTATGTTTGCGTCTGTAATTCAGATGCAGCCTTTCTGGAAATTGATGGATATCAGGGGTGATATTAAATCAGGAGATAGCAAATTAACTGTAATCCCGCCGTCAACCTATACCAAAGAAACAACCATCAACGAATTAGCTGTTATAGTAAAAATGCCC
This sequence comes from Candidatus Zhuqueibacterota bacterium, assembly GCA_042564455.1. Taxonomy (GTDB): domain Bacteria; phylum SM23-31; class SM23-31; order SM23-31; family SM23-31; genus JBHPLC01. The sequence goes on from JBHPLC010000010.1 coordinate 14,259, forward strand.
GCCAAAGAAATATTATATGAATTAAAAGAGAAAGGTTATATCGTTGTTGATCCTGATGATAAGTTTTCCCTGCTTGCGGAGAAAAATAACATTTCTCCTGAGAAGTTGTTTATGGAAATTCATGAGATAACACATTAAAATAATATTCGAAACAAATCTCAACTTACTTTGTATAAATAATAAAAATCGCAAATAATAGGTTCTGCTATGAAAAGATGTTTTAAATTGCTATTGATATCCGCTGTTTCCCTATTACTTTTTTACTCAAATCTATTTGCATATTTTCAACAGGGAACCATAAAAGGCGAGGTTATCGATTTTGTATCCAGACTCCCTCTGGAAAGAGCAAATATATATGTTCCTGAACTGGAAACCGGTACTTACAGTGATAAGGATGGTAAATTCGAGATCAAACTCGCCTCCGGCAGAGATCTCAATGTCGAAATATCATATATGGGTTACGAAAGAAAAGTATTTTCCGTAAATCTGAAAGAAAATGAGATCAAAGAAATGACAATATATCTCAATCCGGGAGCTTTTCTGCTGGATTCTATCAGTGTTACCGGAAACAAAATTACTGAAACGGAATTTAATTCTACAAATTTTATTACAGTTACCACAGAAGAGGAAATTCGCACTTCGAGTTATACAACCACAGCCGATGTTTTAATGGAGGAACCCGGTGTAATTGTCCAGAAGACAACACATGGGCACGGCACTCCCATAATCAGAGGAATGATCGGACGGCAGGTCCTGCTGATGTATAATGGGATCAGACTGAATAAACCGATATTCCGTGTCGGCGGTAATCAGTACATGGATACGATCAATCCGGAATCTCTCAGCAGTATTGAAATAACACGGGGGCCGGCATCGGTGCTGTACGGGAGCGATGCCATAGGCGGTTCCGTTAATATGGTTACGTATAAATATGAATCGGAAGGGCCGGATTTTAAATTCTATCCCGGTCTGAAGCTTGATTATTCGACAGCTGATGAAGGTAAAAATGCGGCTTTTCTGTTTAAAGGCAGTAAGGATCATCTTTCTTTTTCCGGAAATTTGGTTTATAAAGATATAGGGAATCTTGATCCCGGTGGAGATCTGCCGAAACAGGACCCGACCGGATGGGAAGAGATCGACGGTAACCTGAATCTGTATTATGAACCAACCCAGGTACATACAATAGAATTTAATTACATTAATGTTAATCAGGATAATGTGCCCCGTTTTGACAAGTATGCAGATAATTCCTTTCAAAAATACCTTTATGATCCGCAGGACAGAAGACTATATGCATTAACATATACATATTCACCGGCGGTTTCATGGCTGCATCAGATGAAATGGAATATTTCCTACCAGGATGAAGATGAAGGAAGACTGAAACAAAAAACGGATTCTTCGAAACTTACCACTGAATATGATGCATTAGAAACTTTCGGCACATACCTGAATTTTTCATCTGTAATTAAAAATAAGCACTGGATGACCTGGGGTGGAGAGTATTATTATGATAAACTGAAAAGCAGCGGAGTTTCAGAAACAAACGGTGTTTTTGCTGTGAATCCTCAGGGGGCTTATCCGGATAATTCAGATTATCTTTCCTCAGGAATATTTATCCAGAATATATTTATAATTAATCCGAAACTCGAATTAAGAGGGGGATTGCGCTACAGTTATGTATCATTTGAATCTCCTGATGTGGCAAATTTCGGAAACGTCAGTGATGATTTTTCGGATGTGACAGGTTTTACCGGATTGGTGTACAAACTGAACCGGTCAACTAATTTAGTAGCTTCATATTCACGCGGATTCCGTGCACCGAATTTTAATGATACGGTGGCACTGAAAGAATCCGGGACAGGATATGATGCACCGAGCTCGGGACTCAAGCAGGAGGCAAGTCATAATATTGAGATCGGATTAAAAGCCGAGAACCGGCAGTTTGCCGGAGGAGTATTCGGTTTCTACAGCCATCTGAATGATCTGATCATCCGCAGGAACGGAACATTTTCTGGACTTCCTTTTTATGACGAGAACGGTGATGGATTATGGAATGTCAATGAAGCGCCAATAAAACAGAAATTTAATTCCGGTAAAGCTGAGATAACCGGTATTGAATCATACGGTACTATTACGGCCGGCCAGTTTGATCTGAGAGGGCAGCTTTTTTATACGTACGGCAGACAGGAAAATATTAACGAGACTACAGATGCCAAATTTTCCGAACCGATGCGCAGGATCCCTCCCATAACTGGTTTAATAGCGGTCAGGTGGAACAAATCAGAAAACTGGTGGGTTGAAGGGAGTGTATATTTTGCGGGTAAACAGGACCGCCTTTCATTGGATGATATGGATGATTCACGGATACCCGAAGGCGGAACTCCCGGTTTTAAAACGTTTAATCTGAGAGGAATGTATAATATCCAGTACGGCAGGATTGTCGTTTCTTTTGAGAATATTTTCGATGAACTATATAAAACTCACGGTTCCGGTATCTATTTTCCCGGAAGACATATTGCGCTCAGCTGCCAGTTGTCCACGACAAAAGACTGAAAACTACAATGTGGCAAATTTACATTTAAATCACCTGAATTATTGCTTTTATACAACGAAGTTATTATAACGGTATTAAAATTTCCTCTGTAATTTAATTATTTTATAGAGGGATTTTTTTGTTTGATATTTTCGTCAAAAAATGGCATAATATTTGTAGTATTAATTTCTATTGTATCACTGCTAAGAATTTATCCTTAATTACGTCATATTATTTAAGCCATTAAAATGAGAAAACTCCTTATGTTCTATCTAAGAAATCTTTCAATAATTCTGATATTGTTAACGGTTTTTTCTTCTCCTCTGACCGCACAGGATGATTTTGATCAACTAATAAAAGAGGTTATTCAAAAAGCTCAGGATAGCTATGATACGATTGATATGGTATCATTCAAGGCGCATTCGAAAGTATACATTTACTTCGGTTTCAGCCCTCTCGATGTAAATCTGATACCATTTTACGAAGAGTATTACCTTGACGGTCTGTGGATGAAGCCGGATTCCATCAGATTAAATGTAAATGCAGTAAGAGTTGTCACAGCGGATGATGAAGATTCCGGATCGCTAAAAAGAGAACTTGAGTCCAACCTGCCGCTGCCGAATCCCTTTATGTTCAATTATGATCCTTCTATTTTTACCACTAAAAAGAAAACCGGGAATAACGATGGATTCCTCTGGCCCATATATCCGTTTGCAAAAGGGGCCGAGGAACTGTATAATTATGAATTCGTCAGTGAGGTCACTTCAAATCTGAACTCGGTAGTGGAAGTGCGGGTGGAACCGAAAACAGAGGACACTCCCGGTGTGCTCGGGATATTTCAGATTGATAAACACAGAAAAGAGGTAGTAGGATTTGATTATATTTTCAACAGTGCATCAGGAGTGAAAAAACCTGATGTTCATGCAGATAGAAAAAGTCTATCCATAAGTGTTAATTTCACGGATAATTATCATGTAAAAAGCACAAAAGCTCTTTATTACCAGGTATACTGGCTTCCGGAGGAACAGGAAGAGGAGTTTGAAGTAGAGATATGGGGAATAAAAGCGAAGATCCACAGAGTTCTTGAATTTGAATCTTATGATGTTAATCCCGTTGAGCCGCCGATAGATAAGATACCTGACCAGAAGATATCTTATAACATTGATACCGAAGTTGAAGATTCCCTTTTTGCACATCTACCGTATCCTAACCGCCTTTCCAGGGCGGAAGAAGAAAGGATCATTAAGAGAATCGAGGATAGGTTTAAAGCAAAGACACTTTTCAAGGAACTGATCGATTCGGAAAATATCGCCAAAGAAGCAGCCCTCCAGGGTCTTGAGGACAAGAAGGAAAGATATATCAATATCGCAAACAGTATAGGCGGTTTCTTCCAGTATAACCGTGTCGAGGGTTCAAAACTGAATTATGGGAAGAATTTTTCTGACATCGGTTTGAAAAACTCGGTCATTTCGGGTAAATTGTCTTACGGTTTTATTGACGAGCGGTTCAAGGAAGAGTTCGCATATCTTCTCTATCCCGACCGGAAGAAGAAATACTCTCTCGAACTGGGGCTGTATAATACTATAGGATTTGAAGAAGACAATAACAGGGTAAAGACCGGAAAAAATACGGTCACGAGCCTGTTTCTGAAAAGAGATTACAGGGATTACTACTATAAAAAGGGAGGCACTCTCAGCCTGGGTGTCAGGTTAACCGATAGTTTTGCTGTAAAGTTCACCGGGATATCCCAGACTGAAGAACCGACCGAAGAATTTGCAAAATTCAGTGTGTTCAATCATGGAGAGAGCTTCAGGATCAATCCCGGGATCATCCGGGGAGAGCTGAGAGGTCTAAAAGCCGCTTTGTTCTACCGGACTCATTATCTTGATATGAGTATTACGGGGGAGTATACGGATAAATCTAATTTTCACAGCGATTTTTCATATTCACGGATCAGCGGAGACCTGGTCGCAAATTACAGGACTACTTATCACTCGAATCTTAAATGGTCTACATTCTGGGGGTTCTCGGACGGGTATCTACCGCCTCAGAAATGGTTTGACTTCGGGGGAAAGATCATTGTAGACCATGTTGGAAAACTCAGAGGTGTAGGATACAAGGCATTCACCGGAGACAGGATGGCAAGGAGTATACTGGAACTTGAATTAGACGGTGACGCTGTATATTATTCAGGTTTCGGTGATGACGGGATCAAGTTGTTCAAATTCACTCTCTGGGGCGGCGCCGGCTGGAGTGATCTCGCGCAGAGGAACATGAACTATGCAGGAAATATAATCACTCCGAGAAGAGTGACCGATGATGTTTACTTCGAATACGGTTTGGGTATGTCTGATAAAATAAACCTTTTCAGGATGGATGTCATCCGGAACAGCATTTCCGGAAACCGCCTCTATGTGACGATCAACTTTCTCAGATAAAGTATTATACTTTTTGCAAATTTTTGCTTCTTTTTGCCTGTCTGAGTTGGCACCTCTATCTACATCGGAAGGTCTGTACTGACAGAGCATGATAATTCCCTTGCCCATCATTTAGCATTTCAACTTCCAACTTGTCATCCCCGCCCCAAAATTCCTATTGCTTCTAATAGTATATTTTTCTATGTTTCAGTGAATATTTTTGTTTTTTAACTGTACCATCATATATAACCACATTAATATAGTAATTATCCTTTAACATAACCCCGGAGGATTAATTGCGTACCTGCCTTGTAGTTGTTCTGCTTGTTTTCTTTATTTCTGTCTATACTTCTTCTGCTCAGACTTTAGAAGAGCCACTCAGAAATGTTCTAAAACTGGAACTTGTCTTCGGTGCAGAGAATCTGCCGGATGAATTTTTGCTTGCTAATCCCGGAGAATTATCTGTCGATGATGCCGGAAATATCTATGTGATCGATGAAAAGCGAGTAAAAGTTTTTGACAAAAATGGAAAAGCAATAGACATATTCAGTGGCCCCGGACGAGGCCCTGGAGAATTTATTGGACAAGTAGGGACTATCAGTATTAGTCAAACTGGTTATATATCAGTGCATAACGGAGGAGTTTTTAATAGCAGAGGTTATAATATATATGACTCCAATTATAAATTCTTAAAGATCTCTCATAAGAACAAGTATACTATGATGGGTTTCCATAGCGGTTATTCCGCAAAAATCTATACATTTGGTGAAGATGAATATGTTGGAGTTTCAAAAGAATCGTATACTGAAGATGATCTGATCAAGACTTCGGAGAAGCTGGAGTTCTATAAAGGTGATATAAAGCATGAGATTGCAGCATATGACAAACTGGAAGCGGTTGTAACAAAAGACATGAATTTAGGTATCAACTACAACGGGCGTTTCTTGTGGGATTACCTCCCTGATAAATCAATAATTTACTCACATTCCCGCCTGGATGCAGTCTTTACACCGGAGAAAAGTTATCAAAAACTCCATATTATTGACCTGCAGAATAATGAGAAAAAAATATTAGAACATTCATTTGAGCCGAGGATAATAGAGATCAAGGAATATCGAGAATTTGACAGGTCTACTTCACGCCAGATGAGAGAAATATTGAACCAGGTAACCACAAGAAAAGAAGCTTATGAGCGTATGCATGATATCCTGAGATCTTTTAAATATGCTGATTATTTAAGAAGAATATTTGCGGATGGTAATATCGTGTTTATAGTGACTACAGAAAAAAATGACAATGAAGAAGTACTCGTCGATGTATTGGATTGTGAGAAAATGGTTTATCTTACATCTGTTTATTTTCCTCCAAAAACTAACTTCAGAAAGATAAAGAATGGTTTTGCTTATAAAATTGGTGAAAGTGACGGCTTCCCCGTCGTCCAAAAATACCGCATCGATCCGGCGGTGTATGGAAAGTGAGGGGAAAATTAGGTTTGTTAAAATAGAGAATAATATAACACAAAAGTCACAATGTGGCGCCCCTAAACTCAAACATCCAACAATGTGGCATCCTTAAACTTGTTTAGAGATAAAAAATCCCCGGAGCCTAATACAGCCCCGGGGATTATTACATATAATCATTTCAAATGGATATAATTCAATCGAAGATTGCTAATAATTAAGCCTGATTCCTCCATATGCGGTTATTCCGTAGGTGTTGTAACCGATAACCTCTTGATAGCCGGAATCCAGCAGGTTGTCGATCCGACCGAAAATTTGAACACCTGAAGTAAGATCATAGGCAGAAGAAAAGTTCACTAATGTGTAATTATCCAGGGTGACCCGCTGTTCGGGATAAGTCGAAAAGTCCAGATCAAATCTTCTGCCTACATTTAATACTTCAACAGAACTGTTCAGCCGTTCGGTCAGTCTGTAATTAATATTCAGCGATATCTTATGCTTTGGTCTTCTGTTCAGCTCCAGTCCGGTTGTCCTGTCCTCGGTTTTTGTGTAAGTATAATTGGTATTTACTGAGAATTTTTCACTGTCTCTGAACGATGCAAACAGTTCGACACCATTCGTTTTGACCCGGCCGATATTCTTGTATGTGAAAGTCGAATATTCAAAATCTATCAGGTTATCGAAATCGATATTAAAGTATGCCGCTCCGAAAGACAGCTGACCGCCGTTCATATACTGCTCAAAACCGAAGTCCCAACCTGCGCTTTCATCCGGTGTGAGGTTTTCATCGCCATAAAATGAATATAATTGATAAAGAGTAGGGGACTTGAATCCGGTACCGTATGTTGCCTTGATCTTGGTCGCTGTTTCATCTATGAAAAATGACGGGGCAATGCGGAATGTCGTTTTTGAGCCGAATTTTTTGTGTTTATCGCTTCTGAATCCCGCAGTTGTAAACAGCCTGTCGAACAATCTTGTCTGTGCCTGTACGAATATCCCGGTTGTTTTTGCCGACTGTTCGGGGAAGTCACTCGAATACGAACCATAAGCGCTCTCGGATGTATAAACCGAGGATGCACGCTCTTCTTCCGTTTCGATACCGAAGGTCAGTGTGTTATTATCATTGATGAACAGGTTGTTCACCCAGTCGAACTTGATAAGTTCTCCGTTATATGAATCCCTTGTCATATCCATAGGGTGCATATCGTCAAAATCATTAAAAGTCTTGCGGAAAATATCCGTATAAGAAATGCCGATCTTCTGCTCCCAGAGGTTTTCCAATGAGAAAAGCCTCAACTGCCCCTTCACGAACAGGTTCTCGGTGTTCTGTACATTATTGGGATCATCCCCGAATGCACCGCCGAAGTTGTCGAGATCGGTCGTCGTATCGAGATATCTCACGATAAGATCCAGATTCGTGTTCGATGAGGGCTCGATCCCGAACTTTGCAGAGAAAGCCGCACTTTCATGTTTGTCGTTATCAATCCGGCCTGTCCCTTTTGCCGCAGAAATACCGTCCGTTGAATACATCATCCCGTTTATCGAATAATTGAATATCCCGCTGCTTCCGAGAACTCCGACCTTATTGCTGATCGTTTTGTGGGATCCGCCCTCCGATGAAAGAGTCACAGATGGTTTGCCTGAGCCTTTTCTGGTAATAATGTTTATTACCCCTGCGATCGCATCGGAGCCGTAAACGGTGCTCTGGGGTCCCCTGATGATCTCGATCTTTTCGATGTTGTTCATGGTAAGTCCGGAAAAATCAAACGACCGTGTGGGGGAGATCGGATCGTTCGCCTCGATGCCGTCGATCATAACGAGTGTATGTTCGGTCTTTGCGCCTCTTATGTACATCGAGGTCAGTTTGCCTTTGCCACCGGCAGTGGCGATGTCTATCGAGGGGACGGAACGAAGAATATCGGCAAGCATAAAAGGCTGCCTGTTACGGATATCCTCAGCTCTGATCACGGTGATAGAATTGGCGAGTTCTTTGTAAGGTGTTTCTGTCCGGGTAGCTGAGATCACTATCTCATCGAGAATGAATTTCCAATCATCACCCGAAGTTTTCTTGACCTGGCCGAACGAAGAAAAAGCTGTAACCAGTATCAGGATCGTTACTAATAGATGCTGTTTCATAATCCTCATTGCGTCTCCTTTGGAAAAAGTTAAAATGAAATTACAAGAATCATGAACCAGCGGCAAGTCGGTCATTGAATCAGTTAATTGTTTTTATCAATGACCTTGAACAAGAGTTGAGAAAATGTCTAAAAACAAAAATCCCAATCTCAGGATTGGGAAGCAAATTAGTTTAAACATTTTTGCATTAACCTCACCCTCGAAGGTCCTGCACGCCGTCCAAGCAAGACAATACAGCAGGTTTCCTGACTTCGGCGTCGAACCTAATCACCCGCCTTCCCATTCCGATCTTTCGGGACAGTGGCTGCCGGGCTTTCGTAGCCGTTACAGTAACGGGGTTGCAGCGGACTTTCACCGCTTTCCCTAAACTGTCTGTCTTTGTTGAATTATTTTGCGATATCGCAGTGAGAATTATACAAATAAAAAATTCCTTTTGCAAGGAATAAATGTCTGGAGGAATATTTAAAAGAATGTTGCCCTATGTGAACATCTTTTTGACATACTCGATCGGAAAATAACGAAGGTCTATTGCCGGTGTAATGTTTTCCGTGTCCGTCCCGATCAGTTCCTGGCATCTAAAACAGAAAAACTGCTTCGTAGACGGATCACTAATTTTCTCCTGTACTAAAGCTACTGCACTGTGGTTACACATAATTTCTCTTTCTTAAATAACACTCTCTAATAATATTATCGGCAGGATTTTGAAGATTATAAACGATTTTGCGGAAATATTTCAAAAAAGTGAGGACGCTCACTCTTTATCCGGGAACTGAAAAGCTTATTGTTGAAAAGACATTTTGAAGAATGTAATTAAATTGATAACCGGATAAATAACTGTCCGGTTAAATTCCGAAATGCTTTAAAATTTACTTTATTTGCAGATTAATACATAATAAAAAGTGTTACCTATGTCCCCGAACAACTGTTACCCATATCCCAAGTCTATACACCCCTTTATAAAGGGGGAATTAAATCCTCCACATCCCCCTTCTCGAAAGATTACATCCCCCTGGCCCCCCTCAAAGGTCGCTATTAGCGAACCAAAGGGGATTATCAGGGAGTTGCCCTATAAGTGAACCTATTAGGAATTAAATCCCCCTCAGTTTCCCTTTTCGTCTATTCCCCCTTTGAAGGAACCTCTCGTCTATTCCCCCTTTGAAGGGGATTAAGGGGGATGTGAAACATAGTATATTCACATCCCTAAAACAAGTTTAGGGGTGCCACAACTAGAGTTGATGTTTTTGGGGTGATGATTCAGCATTTTCTAATTCCCAACGCAGTCACCTTCGGCGTACCAAGGAGATTGCCACGTCGCACGCCAGATCCGCTAATTCAAATTGTGTATGACTTTTCATTTGTACTATTTTTGCCAAACTGGCAATACATTATTACCAAAACGGCAATACTTTAATAGGTATTTACGGTCAGAACTTTAATTCTTCTTACAATTTCAGCACATACCGCCGAATAGGCAAATAAGTACCCTGATACTCTAAAATATTGATTTTGGTGAAAAATAATTGTATCTTGGCATGCCGAAAATTTATGTATAATCATTTTGCAGGTGAATCTTGAAGATAGTCATTATCGGTGTCGGTGAGGTTGGTTTTAATCTTGCAAAGATACTTTCATTAGAGAACCATGATATTACAGTTATAGATTCAGATAAAGAAAAATGTGAACATGCAAATGAGCAGCTCGATGTTGAGGTCATTGAGGGCACCGGTGCAAGCGCCGTTACGCTCGACAGCGCCGGTGTTAAAGATGCAGACATTGTAGTTGCCGCTTCCGATATAGATGAAGTAAACATCGTAGTAAGTATGATGACGCGGAAACTGTCTAATGCAAAAACGGTCGCACGCGTCAGAAATCATGAATACTCGAGCGAAAATCCGGTTATCAGCGCCGAGCAGCTTGGTATAGACCTGATGATACACCCTGAACAGGAGGTGGCAAGAAATATAGTCCAGCTCGTGCGTCAGGCATCTGCCACGGATACAATGATGCTTGCAGATGAAAAACTGCAGATGATCGGTATCAGGATAACCAACCGGACAGCTCCTGCTGTCGGGAAAAAGCTGATGGACCTCGGTCTGGAATATCCGGATGTCCCGTTCAGGATAACCGCAATAGCACGAAGGAACAAGACGCTGGTACCAACAGGTGATGACTGGGTGCAGTTTAACGATCAGTTATATATCATTGCCGCATCCGATTCAGTTGATGAAGTTCTGAAACTGATGGGAAAAGAGGATGAAAAGCTTGAAGATGTCATGATACTTGGCGGTGGAAAGATAGGGCGTCTTGTAGCAGAAATGCTTGAAGATACCGTAAGTGTAAAACTTATAGAGACCGACAAGTTAAAATCTCAGAAGATCGCGGATCAGTTGTCCAAAACGCTTGTCATTAGCGGCGATGGTACTGATATAGACCTGCTTGCCCGTGAAGATATAATGAATATGGACTGTTACATAGCACTGACGCAGGATGATGAGAACAATGTTATTTCGAGCCTTCTGGCAAAACATCTGGGTGTAAAACGAACCATAGCTCTTGTTGATAATCTGATATATCTTCCGATAATCCAGACGATCGGTGTCGACGCTTCGGTCAGTAAAGTGCATTCAACGGTTGACGGGATCATGAGGTTTATCCGCCGTGGGAAAGTCCTTTCAGTGGCATCATTCAGGAGTTTCGGGGCAGAACTGATCGAGTTTGTCGTACCGGAAGGTGCACCTGTCACAAAAGAGGAACTGCATAAAGTCAAATTCCCGAGCGGAGCTATTGTCGGTGGTGTTATTCATGACGGTGAAGTCACTATCCCAACAGGCAGCACACGGATAAATGTGAATGACAAAGCTATTGTTTTTGCAATGCCTGAAGCGATCAGTGACGTTGAAAAACTTTTTAGTTGAAAAAGTCTTCAAATATTTGTTTCTTAGAAAACTATCCGTATTTCTGGCCTTGAAATTTCTTTCAAATGAAAGACCCAAAATAAATCGGTTTGGATTGTGATTCGAGTTTCTGTAATTCTAAACGTTCTTGGTCTTCTGCTGGTTTTTATCGGTCTGTTTATGCTGATCCCGGCAGGTATTGCTTTTTATTATGGTGACGGGGATTTTCAGGCGATCCTCGTATCGGCTGCTCTGTCAATATTTGTCGGATTATTATCCTTTTATTTTACAAACATCCCTGATGACATCCGCCCGAAAGAGGGATTTTCGATCGTTACTTTCGGCTGGTTTGCAGTCACACTTTTTGGAGCGCTCCCATTCTATTTTTCTGCGTCAATACCCTCATTTATTGACTGTTTTTTTGAGACAATGTCAGGTTTTACCACTACCGGGGCATCGATACTTAATGATATAGAAGGACTGCCGAGGGGTATTCTTTTCTGGAGATCTCTTACGCACTGGCTTGGGGGCATGGGAATAATCCTATTGTCTTTGGCGATCCTCCCGATCCTTGGTGTCGGCGGTATGCAGCTCTACAAAGCCGAAGTGCCCGGACCGACAAGCGACAAGCTAAGTCCCCGTGTAAGGCAGACGGCAAAAATATTGTGGTATGTTTATGTACTGTTTACATTTATAGAGATACTTCTGTTGAAACTGGGCGGAATGACTTTGTATGATGCCTCCTGTCATACATTCGGTACAATGGCTACAGGAGGTTTTTCAACAAAAGGTGCAAGTATCGGACATTATAACAGCGCTTATTTCGATATAGTGATCATTGTTTTTATGCTTATAGCCGGAACGAGTTTCTCATTGCACTATAAGGCTTTGCGCGGTAATTTTAAGGTATATCTGAAGGATCAGGAATTCAGGTATTTTATGGGACTCATGCTTGTTATTACACTTCTGATATTTATGAATGTTTATACAAGCAGTCATGAAACTGCCGGAAAAGCCCTGCGCGATTCCGCTTTTCAGGTGGTGTCGATAGGCACTACGACAGGATATGGAACTGCAGATTATGAGCAGTGGAACACCTTTTCCCAGATACTTTTGTTTACATTGATGTTTGTCGGCGGCTGCGCCGGGTCAACAGGAGGGGGAATGAAAATAGTGCGAATTGCACTGCTGGTAAAATACAGTATTTCCGAGCTCAAAAAAGCGATCCATCCGGATGCAGTGATCCCGATCAGGTTTAATGGAAGGCCTGTTTCAAGCGAAATAATCAATAAGATCCTGAGTTTTTCCCTTCTGTTCCTGGGGCTTTTTGTTGTTTCAACTATAATAATGTCCCTTATGGGGCTGGATTTTCTGACTGCCATGGGAGCGGTCGCTGCTTCGATCGGCAATATCGGTCCGGGTCTTGCTAATGTTGGCCCTACGGATAACTATGCTGATATCCCGGCTGCAGGGAAATTCCTGCTTTCAATGCTGATGCTGATCGGAAGGCTTGAAGTTTTCACTGTTCTCGTGGTCTTTCACCCGTCATTCTGGAAAAAGTAAAACAACCAGAGAAGAATAATAATGGATGAAAAAAAACTACTGCAGCAAATCTACAAAAACATAAATTTTAACAAACTGCTCGGTCAAAATCCCGGTGTATCAAAGAAGGATGTCGACCACCTGTTCAAAAAGATTGATGAATTACTGCCGGACAGTTATCAGGAAAAACGTACGACATTAGATGATATCCATCTCTATATCGACGGAGCGGCGAGAGGAAATCCCGGTCATGCGGCTATCGGATGTGTGCTGAAGGACCCTGATGGGAACGTGCTCCATGAGGAAAGTAAATATATCGGCAAGACAACGAATAATGTTGCTGAATATACCGGTCTGATCCACGGTCTTGAAATTCTCAGACATTTTGCACCTCCCGGAGTAAAGATCTTTTCTGACAGCGAGCTTCTGGTAAAGCAGATCAATGGCGAATATAAAACAAAGAATCCGAACCTTCTTAAACTTAAGGAAAAGGCGGAATCTATTCTCGTTGATTTTAAAGAATACTCGATCGAACATATTCCGAGAGAGAAAAATTCATTAGCCGACGGGCTGGCTAATAAGGCCCTGGATAAAAAATTGAAATTTAAGAAATAATATAAATGAGGATTTTATGATAAAGATTGCATTAGCCCAGGTCTCAGCGAAGCAGGATATCGATGAAAATGTTGAAAAAGGAATTCAATGCCTGGAGGACGCTTCAGAAAATGAAGCTTCGATTGTGGTTTTTCCTGAAATGTCCTTCTCCCCGTTCTTCCCGCAGTATCATGCGGATGCAAAATATTTTGACTGGGCTGAACCTATTCCCGGACCGCTGGTCAACAGGTTTCAGGAGGCTTGTGCGGAATATTCTGTTGCGGCTGTGTTCAATATGTATGAAAAAGGAATACCCGGGCAGTATTTTGACTGTTCGCCGGTAATAGACGAAAATGGAGCGTATCTTGGCAAATCCCAGATGATGCATATTGCCGAACTTCCCAACTACAATGAAAAATACTTTTACTGGGAGGGTAAGACCGATTATCCTGTCTTTGAAGCCGGAGGGATAAAGTTCGGTATAGCCATCTGCTACGACAGACACTACCCGGAGCAGATGCGTATCCTGACCATGAAAGGAGCGGAAGTGATACTTGTGCCGACTGCTACATCCCTGTCAGAGCTGAAGAACATCTGGGAAGTCGAAATGCAGGCTGCATCCGTAGCAAACCAGGTTTTTATCGCTGTAGCCAACCATGTTGGTGTTGATGATAATATTCACTTCTTCGGGAGGAGTTTTGTTACGAATCCACAGGGTGATGTTCTGGCGATGGCAAGCGATGATAAGGAAGAGCTGCTGGTGGTTGAGATAGATACGGATGAAATTGAAAAAACACGCAGACTGCTGCCGTTCCTGAGGGACAGACGCCCCGAAACTTATACGGACCTCATCGATCTCGACTGAGAGACTTCGTCTCGTTTCAAAGGGGGGGCTTTTTGGAAATTTTTGAAATTATAGAATATACACAGGAGGTATCATGGAGTTTGAAAATCTTCTTTATGAGGTCACGGATAAGACCGCAATTGTGACGATAAACCGCCCGGATAAGGCAAACGCGCTTAATGCGCAGACTCTGCTCGATCTTATGGCGGCATTTTCACAATTGAAAATTGATCCTGATGTCAGGGTGATTATCCTTACGGGAAGCGGGGAAAAATTCTTTGTTGCCGGAGCCGATATCAGTGAAATTATCAAAAACGATGCATCAACCGGAGCAAGTTTTGCCCATCACGGGCAGGATATATTCTCGCTGATCGAGAACCTCGGAAAACCTGTGATCGCTGCGGTTAACGGTTTTGCGCTCGGGGGAGGGTGTGAACTTGCGATGGCATGCAGTTTCAGGATAGCATCTTCGAATGCAAAATTCGGACAGCCCGAAGCCGGACTCGGAGTGATCCCGGGTTACGGAGGAACACAGCGGCTTCCGCGGCTTGTCGGAAAAGGGAGAGCGCTTGAGCTGGTTCTCACTGGAGATATGATAACTGCCGAAGAAGCTTACAGGATCGGGCTCGTGAACAGGGTAGTCGAGCAGGCAGAGCTTCTCGATACGGCTAAAGAGATTGCGGATAAAATAATCACCAGTGCACCTCTGGCGGTAAAATACTGCCTTGAAGCGGTCAACAACGGCCTGAACATACCTCTTGCGGACGGATTGAGGCTCGAAGCCGAACTCTTCGGACTGTCCTGCGCTACGGAAGATATGAAAACCGGAATGACCGCCTTCCTCGAAAAGAAAGGTAAAGCGGATTTCAAGGGTAAGTAGGCCGATTATCGGCTTTCTACATAAACAACAATACACTCAGATCCTGATCGCGCCCACCAAAATAAACAGTAGAGCGGGATTGTAAAAATGTTGGATAATAGATACCAATTTTAACTGAAAACATCCCCCTTCGATCCACCAATCCGCCAAACTAACGGCGTGACAAGTGGCGTGACAAGAAGGGGGAATTTAAATCCCCCTTAATCCCCCTTTAAAAAGGGGGAATTTAACGAATAAAATTCCCAGATTGATGGCAAGATAAAGCGAACCGTGGGATAATAGTATGAGATTCCTACCGCTTTGGAGTACAGGGTGAATGTAATGTTTTATCAGGATAACGGATTTTGTTTTTGTCAGTGTGACAGGGTGCGTTTTTTGTATAGTTTGAATTACCTTGTATACACCAGTTTCTGCGTGCCGGTGAACCTTCCGGTTCTGAACCTCAGGATATACACCCCGCTTGAGACCATCCTGCCGAGATCATCCCGCCCATCCCATTTTATTTCGTGTACTCCGATCTGTTTTGCACCCGGATTAAACGATCTTACAACACCGCCAAGCGTATTATAGATCACAGCATGCACATCCCCGGCCTCCGGGATCACAAACTTGATGGTTGTCCCGTTGTTGAACGGATTCGGATAATTCTGATACAGGATAAAATTTCCGGCAACTCCAGAACCGTTCAGATCGATAGTTGAGGTGGCGGTTTTAGCCCCCTGCGAATAAATCGAGAGAACAGCAGAGTTGTCGTTTGCGGTTGACGGAGAATAAATGATTCGGGATGAAATGTTTGACGAACCCTGTGGAGATATTAGATCAGGTATATTTTCATAAGTATAATTTTTATTATCAATAACAATACTGTCTATATTTATGGAATATTGTGTTGAAGATTTTAATGTAAAATAGTCTGTTGTGCCCGATTCACCTATAGATACTTCCCCAAAATTATATTCTGTGAAAGGTAATTCTATTATGCTCTGATAAGACATACCTGTAATCGTAATTTCCCTTGAAAAAGTATCTGAATTAAACTGTAGAGTGATCACATCTGATATTTCACCTGTTGCACTCGTTACATAATCAAGATTCAGTGAATACTCAGAATTCCCGTTTATTTCAACTGGCAGAGACGGCCAATTGCTTAATGAACCGGAACCGAGAATCTGAATAAATTCCAGAATTAATAGCTGATCTGAGATATTGCTGATCTCAATAGCAGGTAATTCAACAATCAGGTCCTTCTGGAGGGAACGCAGTTGTATGGCTGAAAATTTTGTGATCTCGGCAAAACCTTTACCGCTGCCCGAAAGTGTCATATTAGAAACTGCTCCGCCAAAACCGACATCACATTCTTCAGTCTGTTCCTTATCCGGGGAAAAGGTAAAGGGTATTGATAAACTTGATTGCGGTTGAATAGTAACCGGAAAATCAGTAATAGTTGTCGAGAATTTGGGATTACTGAATGATATAATATTAATGTTTACAGGGATACTCGACGGATTAGTAATTGTAAAACTATTCCAGGAACTCTCTTTTCCAACTTCAACCTCCCCAAAATCATATGAAGAAGCTGAAGAAGTAAGGTCTAAATGACCATAACCGGAAAGCTGAATATTTATGGTCTGTAAATCGGGTAAATCAGTATCAAAAACTAACGTCCCGACAATCTTTCCTTCGGATGAAGGTCTGAATTCAATTGGAATTTTAGCGGTAGAGTCAGGATTAATTACAATAGGTATACTGATAAAACCGAGTGAAAAATCGGCATTATCGATCTGAGTATTACTCAGAGTTATATCCTGACCGGATAAATTCTGGAATTCAACATCATTTGAAGTAATATCAGAATCGACATCTATTCGCTCAAAATTGCAATCCATGTCATAAGCATATTTAATGCTGTCAATAGTAAGGGAATATACACCGGCATTTGGATCGCTATTCTTTATTGCATGAACTTCGTTTTTATAGATCGTGATATTATGGAATGTTTCGTTATAGGTACCGATCAGTTCGGGATTGACCGGATCGGTAATGTTGTAAACTCGCAGGTCCGCATCCCTCACGTACAGGTAGTTATTCTTCACTTCTATATTGCTGAATGAGCCGGGGATGGTCTTAACCTCTGAGACTGTCCAGTTATTTGAGAGATCATCGATCCTCAAACCGATCTCACCCAAAGCAAAATAACCGTATCTGCCGACCAGGGCCATCGAATCAAAATCTTTTAAAATGGTTCCCAAAGTGATTAGTTCACCTTCGTCTGTGGTCTCCTGAATTGTAGCATTATCAGTCTGATCAACAAATATATAGTGATCTTTAGCATAAATAATATCTTCTGCAGGAATATAATAATTAACAGGAGAATTAATACCACCTACATTTGAGAAATTAAATCTATGATAACCATTAAAACCGTACCAATTATATAAAGGACGCCATAGTGTTACGTCAACTTTTAGAAAAGCATAATTATCAGTAACAATTAATTGACGTGCACCACCTGGAACGATATATGATTCTAAAGGACCAGTGACCGCATTATCTTCAATTTCGAATTTATATATACCATAACCTGCATTACCATAATGAGAATCATTTCGTACTATTGCCACAGTAATAATTGTATCGTCATTGAACTTTCCAAACATTAAATCAGCTGGAATACCTCCATATTCCAATGAAATACCTGAATCACGAAATGGATTTAGAGGATCAGTTATATTATAGGTGCTTATTATACCCCTGGCACCTGGAAAATGAATATCAATCACAAATAGCTTATTATCTCTGATAGTAACAGTAAGTTGTTTATCAGGTGAAATATTATAATCGTACCAGCTTGTATATTGAGTGCTGAAACGATCTAAAGGTATAAATATCTCATTTGTAATTCCGCTTCCCTGGGGATATGAGAGGGTAGAAAGGGATAAAATGATAAATATTATTGAGAGAACAACAGAAATTCTTTTCATGGCAGTAGTTTTTAGATGAATTTTTGGAAAATAGTAACTATACCAGCTATAGATATAGGAATATAAATATCTGGAGGGCAGAAGTCAATAAAAAATTAAAAAAGTTTTGAAATGTTCCGGAAAAAACATGGTTGATTTTAATTATTCGGAATAGTGTGATTTCACAATAGAAAAAAAATGAAATTTCTCCTTAGCAACAAATATGCCAAAGGGGCTTTTTTAGCTTGACTATTTCTTGAAATTAGCTTATATTTTTTAGCAGTGAAGATGAAAAACAAATGAAAATTTATGGCTAAAAAAGATTTCGACATCGAGAGAGTCGCAGAACTCGCTAAGCTTAAACTGACCGATGAGCAGAAGAAAAGATTCGGGGATCAGCTGAATGATATCCTGGGGTATGTCGAAAAACTGAATGAACTCGATACGGATGGGATTGAGCCGCTGCGGCACGTTCTCGAAATTTCCACACCGTTGCGGGAGGATAAGGTGAAACCATCTATGGGGGCGGACAAAGCTCTGATGAATGCACCCGCATCCGAAAATGGATTTTTTAAGACCCCTAAAATTAAAGATTAGGGGTTTTTTTCTTTGTAATTGCACATCTTCACATACGATTTTCCCAGATTTCTAAAAACTAATGTCTTTTTATATCCCGGCCAGCCGGGGCTTTGTTTAATTATTCTTAGGTGCTCAAATTGAAGATGAAAGCATTAGGTATTATTCCTGCAAGGTACTGGTCAACAAGGTTTCCGGGAAAACCTCTCGCTCCGATATCCGGAAAACCGATGATCCAGCGAGTATACGAACAGGCGGTCAAAGCAAAAAAACTCACCGATGTGATAGTCGCGACCGACGATGACCGAATTGTCGAATGTATAGAGGAGTTCGGCGGAAAATATGTCATGACAGAATCAAATATCAAAACAGGAACGGAAAGAGTAGCCGCCGCCGCAGAATCGATAGAGGCTGATATAATCCTGAACATCCAGGGCGACGAACCGCTGGTGCCTCCTGAAATTCTTGATCAGCTTGTTGAGACCATGATATCCGATACTGATATTCCGGTATGTACACCGGTAACCAAAATAACCTCGGAAAATGACCTGTCCGATCCCAATCAGGCGAGAGTGATCTTCGACAATAAAGATAATGCACTCTATTTTACACGAGCAGCCGTACCGTTCAACAGGGATGAAAGTGATTTTAAGGACTGGCTCAGCAACGGGACTTACTGGAAACATATTGGAATATATTGTTTCAGAAGGGATTTTTTATACAAATTTGTTGAAATGTCCGAAGGCAGGCTCGAAAAGATCGAAAAACTGGAGCAGTTGAGGATACTCGAAAACGGTTATCAGACAAAAGTTGTCAGAACAGATTATTCACCCGTATGTGTTGATGTGCCTAAGGATATCAAAAAAGTCGAAAAGATCCTTGATAATTCATGAAAGAAGAATAGTGCACTAAAATATATATAGATTATAACTGAAAAGGAATAAGATGAGAATCCCCAAGAAGACCAGGTTTATATTTTTTACAGGTGGTGTGGTCTCCGCTCTGGGTAAGGGTATCGCTGCCGCTTCACTCGGTTTACTGCTGAAGTCAAGAGGCTTGCGGGTCACTATACAGAAATTTGATCCGTATATCAATGTTGATCCTGGAACGATGAATCCGTATCAGCACGGCGAAGTATACGTAACAGATGACGGTACCGAAACAGACCTGGATCTTGGGCATTATGAAAGATTTATAGATGTATCACTAAGTACAAGGAACAGCACAACCTCCGGACAGGTTTACAATGAGGTTATAGGTAAAGAGAGACGGGGTGAATATCTCGGCAGCACCGTACAGGTGATCCCTCATATAACCGATGAAATTAAGAAACGAATAATCCTCGCTGCCTTTGACATAGATGAATACGATGTAGTTATCACTGAAGTAGGCGGGACGGTCGGTGACATCGAAGGACTGCCGTTCCTTGAAGCGATCAGACAGTTCTGCATGGAGATGGGTCCGCGCCGTACAATGATCGTGCATGTTACACTGGTACCCTATCTGGAGAGCGCCGGTGAGCTAAAGACCAAACCGACCCAGCATTCGGTAATGCGGATGAGGGAGATCGGTCTTCAGCCGGATGTCCTTTTATGCAGAACCGACCAGCCGCTTGAACTGGAAATGAGGAAGAAAATAGGCCTGTTCTGTAATGTTAAAACAGATGCCGTACTGGAAGCAAAGAATGTATCAACGATCTATGAAGTGCCGCTGCTTCTGGAAAAAGAAGGTTTAGGTGATCTCGTTACCAAAAAGCTCGTTTTAAGGTGCAAGAATCCGAATCTGAATAAATGGAATACCTTTGTCGAGAACATTAAAAATCCGGGTGGAGAAGTTAATATTGGTATTTGCGGAAAATATACTGCTCTGCATGACGCTTATAAGAGTATTATTGAGAGTTTTATTCATGCCGGTGAAGAAAACGATGTGAAAGTGAACGTTCACTGGCTTGAATCTGAAGATATTAAAGATGATAATGCTGGAAATATGATGAAAGATATGCATGGCCTGCTTGTACCCGGTGGATTCGGAGACAGGGGCATTGAAGGGAAAGTGAAAGCTATAAAATATGTCCGGGAGAACAAAATACCTTTCTTCGGGATATGTCTGGGGCTGCAGTGTGCGGTTATAGAATTTGCCAGAAATGTCTGCGAACTAAAAAATGCTAACAGCAGGGAATTCTCTCAAAAGGTGAGATTCAATGTAATAGACCTTATGCCGGAACAGAGGAAAATTGTTGATAAAGGTGCAACAATGCGGTTAGGCGCTTATCCCTGCGTCTTAAAAGAGAAAACATTAGCCCATAAAGCATATAATGATATAGTTATCAAGGAGCGTCACAGGCATAGATATGAAGTGAATAATGATTTTAAGGACGTACTTGGTAAAAACGGGATGGTTTTTGCGGGAGTATCTCCGGACGAAAACCTTGTTGAGATAATTGAAGTAAAACATCATCCGTGGTTCGTGGGATGTCAGTTCCATCCTGAACTTAAATCCAGGGCTACTAAAGCCCATCCATTGTTCCGCGAATTTATCAAGGCTGCAAAGGAATATAAGGGAAAGAAAAAGTAATATTCAAATATATTTAAATTATTAAATCTGAAACAATTAAAATTTGAGACGGTATTCATATGAAAGAGGTTAAAGTAGGTTCAATAAGGATCGGGAATGGAAATCCACTGGTTCTGATCGCGGGTCCCTGTGTCATAGAAGGGGAGGATGTGGTTCTGCGTATCGGTGAAAAAGTTAAGAAGATCGCTGATAAACTTGGGATACCTTTTATTTTGAAATCGTCATATTTAAAGGATAACCGTTCGTCTGCGGAATCATACCAGGGACCGGGAGTGGAAAAAGGAACGCAAATTCTTCTGAAGGCAAAAAATGAGCTTGATGTCCCTGTTATTTCTGATGTCCACGGTCTTGAGGAGATGGATACCGCTGCAGAAGTACTGGACATCATTCAGATACCGGCATATTTATGTATGCAGACAAAACTGATCCTTGCTGCCGGGAAGACCGGGAAAGCACTGAATATCAAAAAAGGGCAGTTCCTGCATCCGCTGGACATGAATAATGTGATAAAAAAACTGGAATATTCAGGAAACCGGAATATTATGATCACAGAAAGAGGCGCATGTTTTGGATACAGATCACTGGTTGCCGATATGAGGTCTCTACCGTTAATGAGAGATCTGGGCTATCCGGTTGTTTTTGATCCAACCCATTCATTAAGGAATTACGGTATATCCTCTGCGGACAAAAAGGGAGGAAGTCCTGAACTGATCCCGTTTGTTGCTCGTGCGGGTGTAGCTGCAGGGTGTGATGTGATCTTTATCGAGACTCATGATAAAATGGAGGAGGCAAAATGTGATGCTGCGAGCATGCTTCCTCTGGATAAATTAGAGGATTTGTTAATTTCACTTATGGAGATAGATAAAATTGTCAAACCAAAACTTCCAAACTGAAATTAGTAATAGAGCAAAAAAGATCAAAGCTCTGCTCCTTGATGTTGACGGTGTTCTGACGAATGGGGAAATAATTTACAATTCCAGTGGAGCAGAAAGTAAGATATTTGATGTCCAGGACGGTCTGGGGATATATTTTGCACGGAAAAGCGGTCTTATAGTAGGGATCATAACCGGAAGGGACTCGTATGTAACGAAGATCCGTGCGACGGAACTGCATCTGGACTATCTGTCACAGGGGCATAAAGATAAACTAAAACCTTATGCGGAATTTAAAAAGAAATTCGATCTGAAGGATAATGAGATAAGTTTTGTAGGTGATGACCTGCTTGACCTTCCGATTATGGTCAAATGCGGTCTGGCTGTTTCGGTTGCAAACGGGAGACAGGAAGTTAAAGAACATTCGCAGTATATCACGGAAACTGAAGGGGGAATGGGAGCGGTCAGAGAAACTATTGAGTTTATACTTAAGCAGCAGGGAAAATGGCAAAAAATAGTAGATAAATATATTTAGAACCTAAAAAATTAAGTGGTAATATGGATATAAGTGTCAAAGAAGCTAAGAGAGTTTTAAAGATCGAGGCTGAGGCAGTAAACGCCCTGATTGACAGAATTGATAATAATTTTATTAAGGCAGTTGAACTTATTTACAACTGTAAGGGCCGGATTATAGTATCCGGTGTCGGTAAATCAGGTGTGATCGGGAAAAAAATTGCTGCAACATTGTGCAGTACAGGCACACCTGCGGTTTTTCTGCATGCAACAGATGGTGTGCATGGTGATCTCGGGATGTTAAGGAAGGAAGATGTGATCATCTGGATATCAAAAAGCGGTAATTCAGAGGAGTTTAACGATTCCTATCCTCTTTTAAAGAGGATAGGAATTCCGATCATTGCCATGTCGGGTAAGATGGATTCCAAGCTGGTCAAGTACAGTAATGTTGCCATTGATGTTTCTGTCAAGGAAGAAGCATGTCCCAATGACCTGGCGCCTACCGCGAGTACGACTGCCGCCCTTGCAATGGGTGATGCTATCGCTGTTTCGGTACTGAAGAAGAAAAATTTTTCCCGGGAGGATTTTGCATATCTTCATCCGGGAGGCAGCCTCGGCCGAAAACTATTACTGCTGATAGAAGATATCATGTATGCAGGCGAGTCTGTGCCTGTAGTTTCGGTAAAAGCTAATTTTAAGGATGTAATTCTTGAAATGAATTCCAAAAGATTTGGAGCGTCATGCATTGTTGATGAGGATGGTGTTCTGGCCGGGATTCTTACCGACGGTGATCTGAAAAGGATACTAAGGGATTCCAAAAATCTTGACAAGCTTACGGCAAAAGATATAATGAGCGAAAATCCGAAGACGATAAAAAAAGATACTTTAGCGGCAAAGGCCCTTGTGATCATGAAAGACCATGATATTATGCAGTTGATAGTAACGGATGAAAATAATAAACCTGTGGGAATGGTCCATATACATGATCTCTTAAATGAAGGATTAATGTAAATTTGAATAAATTTCAATTAAAATCCGCTGTAATTATCTTGATTTCTTTGATCCTGCTGTCAGGCTGCAGCGTAGATCAGGGTGAATCTGAAGTAACTTCAGCAAATAACATAGAGACACCGGACCGTCAGATATGGAATTACAAAGTGACCATGTCTACCAACGGCAAAAAAACTGCTGAAGTTAAATCCGGCTATATGGAACAGTATTTTTCAAGATCAGTTTATGAGTTATCGGATTCCGTTGAGGTGAATTTTTACGATGAAAATGAAAACCATACATCAGTTCTGAATTCAGATAAAGCTCAGGTTAATCAGAATCTGGATCTGCTCATTGCGATCGATAATGTGTCGTTTCTTTCTGATTCGGGATATACATTGTTCACTGATACGCTTTATTGGGACAATACAAAAGGACTACTTTATACAAAGACAGAATTTATGATGATCTCTGAAGATGGCGATACAACTTATGGAACTGATCTGAAATCAGACCGGTTATTGCACAATATCACTTTTAAAGAAATGAGCGGAGTAATTATCATAAAATAAACAGTTATGTACAGGATTATCTTAAAAATAGCAGTATTGATTTTTGTTGTTGTATTTTCATCTTTTTCTTTTGCACAGGACAAAATTGCCGTGATAAATGTAGACAGTACGGAAATTACAATGGTCTCAGGTGTAAGGATCAGCCGTCATATGGGAAATATCCATCTTTTCAATGCTGACAGGAATATGCATATATATTGTGATACTGCTGAAAATTACAGAGGCGAAAATCTATATTTGTTGAAGAGCAATGTGAAAATTGAAGATGATGAAAAGATCCTTATGTCTGAAAAGATAAGGTACAATACTCTGTCAGAGAAAGCAGTGAGTCCCGGTCCTTTTATATTTGAACAGCTTGAAACCGGTATGATATTAACAGGTAATACCGGCACCTATGATATGAAAACAGAAAATTTAGTTGCCAGAGAAAATGTTGTATATAAAGACAGTACAAGGACATTGTTTTGCGATATCGGGAAATATGATGTAAATACAGACAAGTTTGTTGCACGAGAAAATGTGATCTATGAAGACAGTATCAGGACATTTTATTCAGACATTGCTGAGTATGATAAAATAAGCGGAGAAGTTTCAGCTTTTGAGAATATACGGTTTTATGATCTTGAAAGTAATGTGTTCGCTGTGGCAGATACAGGAAAATTCTTTCAGAATGAAGAGTATGGAATAATGTCCGGCAATCCGATCGCTGCAATAGCTGATTCAGCAAGCGATGATTCACTTTACATTTCCGGAAATATAATTGAATTTTTCAAAGAGGATTCAGCAAAAGTAATTATCTCTGACAATGTAAATATTCAAAAAGGGAATATGACAGCATATAGTCAAAGGGCTGTTTATGATAAGCTGAATTCTTTTGTTTATCTCAGGGAAAAGCCTGAGATAATTCAGGATTCTTTATATATCTCAGGAGACCTGATCGACCTGAAACTGGAGGATCAGAAATTAACGGAAGTCATTGTGCGTGAAAATGCATCTGCTCTATATAATGCCGACAGTACCGGTTTTTCTGATCTGAAAAATAAATTAACAGGGAAAACTATCACTATTTTTATCAAAGATAATGTGATTGACAGGGTTGAAGCGGATATGAGCGCCGAAATGATTTATCATTCATTTGATGAAAACAACAAATTTCTGAGTACATATCTGATGACAAGCGGAATTATTGAATTATTGTTTAAAGACGGTCAGATAATCAACATTAAGGGTTTTCCCGAAGTCAACACCTATTCAATTATAAAAAAGAACTGAACTGATGGAAAATAATTCCTTATTAAGAGCTGAAAATCTTGTAAAGATCTACGGGAAAAAGAAAGTTGTTAACAACGTTTCCCTGGAAATAAAACAGAGTGAGATCGTCGGTCTTCTCGGGCCGAACGGGGCAGGCAAAACTACAACGTTTTATATGATGACCGGAATGATAAGAGCTTCATCAGGAAAAGTTTTTATAAAGGATAAAGATATATCAAGAAATCCAATGTATAAGAGAGCACGGATGGGAATCGGATATTTATCGCAGGAGCCTTCGATATTCAGAAAACTGTCTGTGGAAAATAATATAAAAGCGATCCTTCAGACTTTAAATATAAGCAGGAAAGAGAGAAAAGACCGACTTGAAGGTCTTTTAGATGAATTAGGTTTGAAAAAATTGAGAAAGAATAAAGCTTACACATTATCGGGTGGTGAAAGAAGGAAAGTCGAAATAACGCGGGCACTGGTAACGAATCCAAAATTTATACTGCTGGATGAACCTTTTGCCGGAGTCGATCCTATCGCTGTTGAAGAGATCCAGAGAATCGTACACGATCTGAAAAACAGGAATATAGGTGTTCTCATTACCGACCATAATGTTCATGAAACATTGTCAATAACAGACCGTGCTTATCTGCTTTTTGAGGGAAAAGTCATAAAATCAGGCACGTCTGAATTTTTGGCAGATGATGAGGATGCGCGTAAGCTTTATTTGGGTGATAAATTTAAGCTGGATAGATAATTATGATAAGATTAGAACAGAGATTTTCGCTGCAGCAGAGGTTGTCTCCTCAGCATGTTCTGTTTTCAACATTGCTGCAGATGCCTGTAATGGCATTGGAACAAAAAATCAAATTAGAACTTGAACAGAATCCCTTGCTTGAGGATTTGACTGAGCTCGATATTGATCAGGATCAGAATGAAGAAACTGTTGATCCGGTTGATGAAGAACTTAAAGATGATGATCCGGATGAAGAAAGCAAGGAAGAAAAGGACAAAGAAGAAGAATTTGACATAGATGATTTTTTAAATGATGACGACGGGTATGAATACAATCCTGTTTACAGGGATCCTGAAGAAGAAGACTACAGACCTGATCCGGCTCCTGTTTCATTAGCGGAACATTTGTTGTCACAATTTCATTTTAATCAGCTCAGTGATATTGAAAGGGCTATCGGAGAGTACCTGATCTGGAATATTAATGAGGATGGTTATCTGGCTTCAGACCTGGAAACACTTGTCCAAAAATTTCCTTTTTCTCCCGACACAGTTTTTACAGTTGAGCAGTTTGAGAAAGTACTGAAAGTTATTCAGACTCTTGATCCAATCGGAATAGGTGCACGGGATCTCCGGGAATGCCTGATAATTCAGTTAAGGGACCGCGAGAATGCTAATGAAATATCTCTCAAGATCCTCGAAAAATATTTTGAGGATCTCAAAAACAAGAGATATGAAAAACTGATGAAGAATCTGGATGTATCTTCAGATGACATAAAAGAGGCTATTGAAACTATAAGCAAATTGAATCCGAAACCGGGTGAAGGTTATTTCAGTACGAATGAGAACTATATAATCCCGGATATGACCATAGAAAAGGTTGGCGGTGAATATATTGCATATGTAAACGATTCTAATATCCCGAGATTAAGAATAAACAATGCATATAGACGGATGCTGACCGACGGGTCGAATGTTTCATCGGATACTAAAAAATATATACATCAGAAACTCGAATCCGCTAGATGGCTGATAAACTCGATACACCAGCGGAAGCTGACTATGATAAAAGTAACGAATGAGATTATCAAAAGGCAGCTTGAATTCTTTGAAAAAGGCAGAAGATTTATTAAACCCATGATATTGAAAGATATTGCAACAGCGATCGACATGGATATATCCACAATAAGCAGGGTGACCAACGGAAAATATGTTCAGACGGATTACGGTGTTTTTGAACTGAAGTATTTTTTCAGCGACCGAATGACAACGGATTCCGGAGATGAAATCTCTACGATCAGGCTGAAGAACCAGATAAAAGAGATAATTGAGAACGAGGATCCGAAAAAGCCCCTAACCGACGGTCATATATCCGAGATGGTTGCAAAGACCGGTATTCCTATAGCCAGAAGGACTGTTGCAAAATATCGCGAACAGATGATGATACCGGTCGCCAGATTACGCAGAAAACTCTAACTGCAAAGTTTATATATTTTAATATTATATGCCCTGTAGGATTACAGGCATATTTTCAAAAAAAGGAGATATTATGCAGCAAAGACCAAGATACCCGGGAGGTGACATTAATCTTCCGCAATTCGATTTTCAAAATTTAAACCGGAGGACCATTTATATCATTTTTGGGATCATTGGTGTATTATGGCTTTTATCCGGTATATATTTTGTTGATCCGCAGGAAGAAGGAGTAGTCAGACGGTTCGGTGAATTTGTTAATTCATATGGTCCCGGTATTCATTACCATTTACCCTGGCCCATGGAAACCGTCGATAAACCGAAAGTCGAAGAGGTGAAAAGCATCGAGATCGGTTTCAGGACTATTTCTCCTGCAGCTGGTTCTTCATCGGCAATTTACAGACAGATCGAAGAAGAATCTCTCATGCTGACAGGTGATGAGAATATTGTTGATCTCGATCTTATAGTACAGTTTAAGATAAAGAATGCAAGGGACTATCTGTTTAATGTTAGAAATCCCGAAGCCACAGTAAGCAAAGCCATGGAAGCTGCGATAAGATTTGTGATCGGTCAAAATCTGATCGATAATGTACTGACCGAGAACAAGACACAGATACAGGTCGATACTCAGATAAACCTTCAGTCTATTCTTGATCTTTACAACACCGGGATTCACATAATTGCTGTTAACTTACAAGATGTACAGCCCCCTGAAGAGGTATCAAGTGCATTTACAGATGTAGCCAGTGCAATACAGGATAAAAACAGGCTTATCAATGAAGCGGACGGTTACAGGAACAGCATTATCCCTCAAGCCAGAGGTGAGGCCGAAAAGCAAATAAGAGATGCGGAAGCTTATAAAGAGGAAAGGATCAAAAGATCTCAGGGCGATGCAGACAGGTTCCTTTCAATACTGCAGGAATACAGCAAAGCAAAAGATGTTACACGGAGGAGAATGTATATTGAGACTATGGAAAAGATCCTTCCCGGAATGGATAAATATATTATAAAGTCCGACGGCAGCGGAGGTATTCTGAACCTGCTCAATCTTCAAAAGGGAGGGGGTAACTAATGAAAAAATCAGCGATGTCAATGATAATAATTGCAGTTGCCGCATTTATATTAATAAATATGGCTGTTTATACAGTTGATGAAACAAAACAGGCGATAGTATTAAGATTCCAGGAAATAGTCAGATTGGTTCCGGAACCAGGTATACATCTGAAACTCCCTTTTGTTGAGAGTGTCGGAATATTTGAAAAACGTCTGCTCGAATATGATGCTGCTCCAAAGGATATAATAACCCAGGATAAGAAGACCCTGAGAGTAGATAATTTTGCCAGGTGGAAAATAATCGACCTGAAGACTTTTTATGAACGTGTCCGAAACGAGAATGCCGCACAGTTGAGACTCGATGAAATAATTTATTCCGATCTGAGAAATGAACTGGGTAAATACACTTTTATTGAGATAATCAGAGATAAACGTCAGGAAATTATGGATCAGGTGACAACGTTATCAAATGCTCAGTGTGCTGATTTCGGGATTGAGATCGTCGACGTTAGAATTAAACGTGCAGATCTCCCGGATGAAAATGAATCTGCTGTTTTTGAGAGGATGCGTACTGAAAGAAAACGTCAGGCAGACCTTTACCGTTCAGAGGGAGAAGAAGAGGCAATAAAGATACGGTCTGAGACTGATAAACAGTCAACGATCATTCGGGCCACAGCATATCAGGAGTCTGAAAAACTCAGAGGAGAAGGTGATGCTGAAGCATTGAAGATCTATGCGAATGCTTATAACAGGGATCCTGAATTCTACCAGTTCTTTAAAAGCCTGGAAGCTTATGAAACTACTCTGATATCAGGAACGACTCTGGTAATTCCTCCTGATTCGGAGTTTTTGAAATATTTAATGAAGATAAGATAATAGTAATTAATTGTTGAGAAATATATGCAGGAAATTATAAAATATCATGCTACGACTATTCTTGGTATTACCAGGAATAGTCAGGTATCCATGGGAGGTGACGGTCAGGTCACCTTTGGAGAAACCATTGTAAAAGCTAATGCAAGAAAGATCCGAACAATGTATGATGATACGATTCTTGCCGGTTTTGCGGGAACAACAGCAGATGCTTTTGCTTTGTTTGAGAATTTTGAGCAGAAGCTGGAACAATATCAGGGTAACCTCGGCAGAGCAGCTGTCGAGTTTGCAAAAGACTGGAGAATGGATAAATACCTCAGGCGGCTGGAAGCCCTGTTAGGTGTAATGAATCATGAAGATGCTTTTATTATTTCCGGGAGCGGAGATGTGATCGAACCGGAGGATGGTATAATAGCGATCGGTTCAGGCGCTCCTTATGCTCTTGCTGCTGCAAGAGCAATGATAAGACATACAAAACTTTCTGCAAGTGATGTTGTAAGGCAGTCTCTTGAGATTGCATCGAAAATATGCATTTACACCAATGAAGAAATAATTGTTGAAATATTGAAAAAGAAAGCTAAAAAAGGCAGGAAGAAATAGATGAAAGTTAAGGAACTAACCCCTAAGGAAATTGTTAAGGAACTTGATAAATATATAATCGGGCAGAAGAATGCTAAGAAATCAGTTGCGATAGCTCTGAGGAACAGATGGAGAAGACAACAGGTCGAAGAATCCCTTCGTGAAGAGATCATGCCGAATAACATTATCCTGATAGGTTCAACCGGCGTTGGTAAAACTGAAATCGCCCGGCGGCTTGCAAAACTAGCCAACGCACCGTTCATTAAAGTGGAAGCATCTAAATTTACAGAAGTCGGTTATGTGGGAAGAGACGTTGAATCGATTATCCGTGATCTGACTGATATTTCGGTTGCGTTAGTGAAGAACGAAAGAGCTAAAGAGGTTCAGCTTGAGGCAGATAAACTTGCCGAGGAAAGACTTCTGGATATCTTACTTCCTGCTGCAAGCAAAAAAGAAGCAGAAATTCATCAGGATTCAGATCTGACTGACAAGTTTGAACGAACACGGGAAAAACTGCGGTCACAGCTGATAAATGGAAAACTTGAAGACAGGATGGTAGAAGTTGAAGTGCCTTCGGAATCCTTTCCTATGATGCAGATATTTTCTCCCATTGGTATGGAAGAGATGGGGGTCAATATACAAGATCTTTTCGGAGGAATGCTTCCCAAGAAAAGCAAAAACCGTAAGATGACTATCGCTGAAGCCCGGAAGGTTCTTTTACAGGAAGAATCACAGAAACTGATCGATATGGAGAAGGTAATAAGCGAAGCTGTTATGTGGGTTGAACAATCCGGCATTGTATTTCTGGATGAAATTGACAAAGTAGCCGGGGAACATAATAGTGAAGGTGCGGATGTCTCCAGAGAAGGCGTTCAGCGTGACCTGCTGCCTGTAGTTGAAGGGTGTTCCGTTGTAACAAAATACGGCATGGTAATAACGGATCATATCCTGTTCATTGCTTCCGGGGCTTTTCATTCTTCGAAACCATCGGACCTGATCCCGGAACTTCAGGGAAGATTCCCAATTCGTGTTGAGCTGGATAACCTGACTGCCGGCGATTTTATCAGAATCCTGACCGAACCGCAGAATGCACTGACTATTCAGTACACTGCATTGCTCGATACGGAAAATATAAAACTTCAGTTCATGAAAGACGGAGTTGATGAAATAGCAAATATTGCCTATGAAGTGAATGAGAGGACGGAGAATATCGGAGCCAGAAGACTGCACACTGTGATGACCCTGCTTCTTGATGATATCTTATTTATGTCTCCTCAGAAGAAAAGGAAGAATATAAAGGTAACCGGTGCATCTGTTAAGAAAATATTAAAAGATGTTGTAGAAGATGAAGATCTCTCAAGATATATCTTATAGAATTAATTTTAGTTCAATATATCAAAAACAATATAAGATTGGATCATGGAAATACTAAAAGTAGAGAAGATCAATAAAAGTTTTGGAGATTTCTGTGCTGTTAAAGACCTTTCTTTCAATGTAAATGAAAAGTCCATGTTTGGTCTATTAGGCCCGAATGGTGCAGGAAAAACAACCACGATAAGAATGATAATGGATATTATCATCCCAGATTCCGGAACAATAAGTGTTGAAAACAGCACGAACGGAACAGCCTCGGACAATATAGGTTATCTGCCGGAAGAACGGGGACTTTACCGAAAGATGAAAGTTTTTGATCTGCTACTGTTCCTGGCTGAATTAAAATCCATGAAAAGAAAATCGGCGAAGCAGGAAATTGATAAATGGCTTGAAAAACTTGGCCTTAATGAATGGAAAAACAAAAAGATAGAAGAACTCTCAAAAGGAATGCAGCAGAAGATACAGTTCATCGCTACTGTTCTTCACCGACCAAGACTTCTGATACTTGATGAACCCTTTATGGGATTGGATCCGATAAATACGAACCTTGTCAAAGATATAATGCTTGAATTGAAGGATGAGGGAGCCTCAATAATATTTTCCACTCATCTAATGGAAAATGCTGAGAAATTATGTGATGAAATCCTGCTGATAAATAAAGGTGAATCCATCTTAAGCGGGAAACTCCGCACAGTTAAAGAAAATTTCGGAAGAAAGAATATCCTGATCGAATATGAAGGGAACAACAGCTTTCTCAAAGATTCTGATCTTATCAAAAATTATGACGATTATGGGAATTATGCAGAGATACAGCTGAAAGAAAATGCTGATTCTCAAAAATTACTAAAAGAAACAATTGAAAAAGTATCAATAAGAAAATTTGAAATTGTTGAACCGTCATTAAATGAAATTTTTATTGAAACCGTTAATAAAACAAAGATTGGCTGATCATGTTTTCTAATAAAGTATTTACGGTAATAAAAAGAGAGTATTTGACGAGACTGAAGACCAAAGGTTTCATAATCGGTACTTTCCTGCTGCCTATCCTTATGATCCTGATGATCGCAGGTGTAGTTGCTTTCGGTTTATTGGTTGCAGAAGAACAAAGGAAAATCGTTATGGTGGACCAGACCGGTGAAATTTTTGAACAATTCACAAGCTATTTCCCTGATACTCTTGATAACGGTGAAAAGGTTTATGATTTTATTGATGGAAGCAGTTATTCCGGGACTATAGATGATAAAATAGAAATATTTAAAGAACAGGTGCTTTCCAAGGAGATAGACGGTTACATAGTAATTCCGGAAGACCTATATGATTCCCTGACGATAAAATATTCTGCAAGAAATGTAAGTAATCTTGAGGAGTCGAGCAGGTTTACCGGTGCCTTAAACAGATTAATCCAGAATAAAAGGCTGGAGGAACTTGAACTTTCTCCTAATGTGATCCGCAGGTTGATGAGCACAAGAGTGCGAATTGAAACCCGACAGGTTACTAAAGAAGGGGAGATTGAAAGCAGCAGCGAAGTGAATGCGGGACTTGCATATCTGTTAACAATATTGCTTTATATTACTCTTTTAGTTTACGGCGCAATGGTAATGAGAAGTGTTCTGGAAGAGAAAACTCAGAGGATCACCGAAACGATTGTTTCATCTATTAAACCTCTGCAGCTGCTCGGTGGTAAGATCGCAGGTATATGCAGTCTTGGTATTACACAGTTGTTAATATGGGGTATTGTCATATATATACCAGTTGCATTTGGCGAAGGTCTGATAAACAGATTCGCTCCGCAGGCGGCAGGAGTATTAGAATTTATCAAATTAATTCATTTTTCTCCGTTGACATTCGTGTTTTTTATTGTGTTTTTTATTCTTGGATTTGTTCTGTATTCGGCATTATTTGCTGTTGTCGGCTCTATAGTCAATACCGAGGATGAAGCGCAGCAGCTGCAGCTGCCGGTCATGATCCCGATTATATTCCAGTATGTTCTGTTCTTTTTTGTTGTCCAGCATCCTGAATCGGACACATCATACTGGGTATCTCTGATACCGTTTTTTACACCGATTCTTATGCTTGCAAGATTAAGCGTACTCGAGCCGCAGATCCCGGATGGTTTATTTTTGTCAGTAATCCTTACGGTTATCACAGTAATTCTTGTATTGAAACTAACGTCTAAGATCTACAGGGTCGGTATATTAATGTATGGTAAGCGGCCCAATTTGAAAGAATTAATGAAATGGATCAAATATAGTTAATCAGTATTATTTGCTAATAGTATTACCTCATTCCAAAGTTATTAATGCCCGATATTAAAAACATAACCCTATCTCTGCAGGGCAGTTCTATTCTAATATTTTTACTCATTTTTACCGGTATTCTCACGATATATTTTATGTACAGGAACACTACTCCCCCGGTGCAGAAATGGAAAAAGAATATATTGGCTGTAGTAAGGCTGATTGCGCTGGTCCTGATTATATTCCTGGTTTTTTCACCAATAATTACCATTACCAGAGAGATCAATATAAATCCCGGATTAGCTTTATTGATCGATAATTCTTCAAGCATAGTTCTGATGGATAAAGACAGCAGCAACAGAAAGCAATTACAGGAATTTTTAGGAAGAGCTCAGAGGGATAACAGATTAGAAAAATATGATATGAATTATTTCTCATTCGGTCACAATATTACTGAAATTGGTCCGGGTGAAATTGATTCGATGTATTTTGATAAAACAGGAACTGATATCTCTAATGCACTGACTCAATTGTTCGAAAATGAGAGAATCGGTAATTTGAAAAACATAATCTTGATTAGTGACGGGATATATAATTTTGGGAGATCCCCAGAACAATTTTCCAGGGATGTGGATGTGCCGATTTATACCATAGGTATTGGTGATGCCTCTTTTAAGAAGGATATAATGATCTCCAATATACACATAAATGAGATCGCTTATCTTAATGATGATATCCCATTAAGTGTTGATATCCAGAGTTATGGGTATGCTGACAGACCTGTAGAGGTTGTATTGTCTGCAAATGATAATGTTATTGAATCTAAAATAGTAAATCTGCCTGCGGCCGGGCTGGAAAAAAGAGTGGAGTTTGTTTACAGTCCGGATGAGGCAAAAGTCTACAATTTAAAAATTTCATTATCCGAGCAGACTGATGAAATTACTGAGGTGAATAATTACAGAGATATCTACCTGAAAGTTCTGGATAACCAAGTCAGGATATTACTGGTTTCCGGCAGTCCGAATCAGGATTACGCTTTTCTGAAAAGAAGTCTGGAGCAAAATCCGGATTATTATGTCACAGGAGTTGTTCAGAAAGGAAATGATCTTTATTTTGCGGACCTGGAAGATGTGAGAAATAATATCGGTAACCATGACGTATACATACTTATTGATTTCCCCAAACCGGGACTGGAAGGATTTGCCGGTACTATTTCAAGGGAGATCCTGGAAAATAAAAAGCCGGCTCTGTATATTAGAGGAGAAGTTCTGAATAGTCAGACATTTAACATATTTCCTGATATTTTTAACATTAGGAATTTTTTCCCCAGAGGCAGCGAGGAAGAGGTTTATATCAAATTGGAACCGGCAGCACTGGATCATCCGATATGCAGGATATCGGAAAGTTATTCTGAAAATTTGGAGTTTTGGAGTATGCTTCCTCCTGTTTTTTGTTCCGCTGAAGTACCCATTCCCGGAGAAAATGCAGAGATCATTGGCAAAATTGATTTGTTAAAAACCACAGGTTCTTCATTTACAGGTTCAACTCCGTTGATATATCTTAATAAATTACAGGGAAGAAAGTCAATATTCTTTAATATCTATAACATATGGAGATGGAAATTTATGGCTCTCAGGGAGAGGGATATAGAGAATTTTTATGATCTGTTCTTTGTGAATTGTATAAACTGGCTGATCAACAAGGAGGACAGTAAGATATTCAGTATCTCAACGAATAATGATTTTTATGAAAGCGGAGAAAAGATAATTGTAAATTCACAGGTTTATACTGAAAATTATCTGCCTGTTGACGATGCACATGTACAGATAAATATAGGCAAAGAAGGAACCTCACTGAATAGAATAATGCAGTCCGTAGGTAACGGCAGATATTCTGTTCCGCTTGATATCCTGGAATCCGGAGAATATACAATTACAGGCCAGGCAGATAAAAATAACCGTATATTAGGCACTGACAGTAAAAAGATCATAATAAATGATTTTAATATGGAATCTGTAAATACAATAATGGATACAGTGATACTGAAACGTATTTCGAATAATACCGGGGGATATTATTTTAACCTGAATGAGTCTGATAATATTTATAGTTATTTAGATATAGAAACTGATTCTTCATTGGAAACAATTGACTATCCCATCCATAATAAAGGATGGCTGCTGACATTTATTGTAATTCTGTTATGCTTCGAATGGTTCATTCGAAAAAGAGCCGGTATGCTATAAAATATTATTTTGATTGAATAAAAGACCGGAAGTTATATATTAAATAATGTTAAATATCAAGTTATTATATTCATTCTCAAATCCTGTTCCTCATCTTTCTTCTAAATAATCACTATCGGATCACAACAGTTTAAAAAAGGAGACAAAAATGAAATGTAATGTCGGTAAAACAGACATGATCTTTCGCATCATTGCAGGTATCCTTGTAATTGCTGCCGGATATTATTTCAAATCATGGTGGGGTTTGATCGGATTAACATTTATTCTGACTGCATCACTAAAGTGGTGTCCTGCATATTTACCATTTAAATTCAGCACTGCAGGTGGAGATGAGCCTGTACCTGAGAAGGAAGAGAAGACAGAACCGGAAGAATAGGTTACATGATACATTTTCGTCATCAATATGTTTTGAATTTTATTAAAATACCCAATGAATATTCTATTGAAACGATAAAAGGCCGTTCAGTTTTATCCTGGACGACCTTTTGTGAGTTGAATATGGCAATAAGCGACTCGTATTTATGATCGGAATATTTGAAATAAAGTTTAATTTTCAGGTAAAATATTTTCTCATATTTAAAAAGAGCTGGTAATATTAACAATTTATTCACACCGGAGGGCAAAATGCGGGAGAAAAACATTTCTGTTTCATCGGTTATTTTTATACTCATTACACTCTTAATATGTACACCGGATCTGTTTTCTCAGGAAAAACCGCAGGTTATTCCTCCGGAAAACGATGAAACAAAAAAACTGCGTTTACTGGTCGATAAGAATATTGATCAGCTGTCGGGACGTCTGTTTGAGATAAATGACTGGATGTATAATAATCCGGAACCAGGTTTTCTGGAATTCAAAGCCGCAGAGATGTTGACAGATGAACTGAAAAAACATGGTTTTGAAGTTGA
This sequence comes from Candidatus Zhuqueibacterota bacterium, assembly GCA_042564455.1. GTDB lineage: Bacteria > SM23-31 > SM23-31 > SM23-31 > SM23-31 > JBHPLC01. Next base: position 51,351 of record JBHPLC010000010.1, read on the forward strand.
AATGGGTGTACCCGGTCTGGATGAAAATTTTGACAAACTGAAAATTGTCGGCGGTGTTCCTGCTGATTATTCAGGACCTGCGGGAATTCCCACTGCCTTCAAGGCAAAGTTTAAAGGAAGTTCTGAACACCCGGTGATCGGCATCGCAGTGGAATATGATGCTCTGAGAGGAAATCCGCCTTTTCATGGCTGTCAGCACAATATGCAGGGGCCTACAGGCATTGGGGCAGCAATCGCTCTGGCAAAAGTTATGGAAGAGAATAATATTCCCGGCAGTGTCTGGGTAATCGGTACTCCCGCAGAGGAAGTAGGCCCTCCTGCAAAAGCAGCCCAGGCTGAAACAGGTTATTATGACGGAATAGATTTTATGCTGAGAAGTCACGGGACATCCCGTCAGACACTCCGGTATCCCGGAGGATTTTCGGCAAGACATATCAGACAAATGAAGTATACTTTTCATGGAAAATCAGCCCATGCTCAAAGCGCCTGGGCAGGAAGAAGCGCTCTTGATGCTGTATTATTGTTCTTTCACGCTATCGACATGCTAAGAGAGCATTCGGAACCGCAATTCCGGTTTCACGGTGTGGTCAGTGACGGCGGTGTGGCACCTAATATTGTTCCCGAGATTGCCTCGGTTACCTATTGGGTAAGGCATATAATCGATGAAACTCCAACCGGGAGAATGAGTCCAAAGGCTGCCAGGGCTAAGATAGCCAGAAAAGTTGATGAGCTGGATAAAGCCGCAGAAGGTGTTGCTATGGCTACCGGTACAACTGTTGAGATCGATCATTACGGGGAATATATTCCCGGAGTGTCGGTCGGGATCCTGAACGACCTGATGTTTCAATATGCTGTTGATTACGGAGGAATAAACATAGGCGAAAGGAATGTTCCGAATCAATGGGAAGAAACAGGTTTCGGTACAATAAAGGTCCCGGGTATAAATGTAAGTATTGGAGTTGATGGTATTGCCGATGCTGCAGGCCATTCACAGGAAAATGCTGATATTACGATAAGTCCCGCAGGTCATAAGGCATTAATTAAAACTTCAAAGGTGATGGCCGCCTCAGCACTAAGATTCCTGATGGATCCTGAAATTAGAAGAAAAGCAAAAGAAGAGCATCAGGACCTTGTCGGTAAATACAATAAGTAAATTATTTCATATAATAACAGGAGTGATCTTCTGGAATCGGGTAAAGAGAAAAAAGACCTGACCCGTCAGCTTGGTATGTTCGATTCGATCATGATGATGGTCGGGATCGTCATCGGTTCAGGAATATTTTTAACCACCGGCCTTATAGCTCAGGATATTCCCTCGAGCAGTTTGATACTGCTTGTATGGATGATCGGAGGAATAATAGTTCTTACCGGAGCGCTTACATATGCTGAACTCGGTGCATCTCTCCCTCATGCCGGTGGTCAGTATGTTTATTTAAAGGAGGCTTATGGATCTTTGTACGGATTTCTGTTCGGCTGGAAAATGTTCCTTGTCAGTATGTCGGGTTCGATCGCTGCTTTAGGAATCGGTTTTGCAGTGTATTTAAGTTACTTTTTTCAAATAATTTCATTTGAAAATTATGTTTTTGTCTATAACCTGAGTGACAGTTTTAGTATATCGCTTTCAACTGGGCAGATAGCTGCAGTTTTTATAATAATTGTTCTTTCGTTATTAAATTATCTGGGCGTGGTTTATGGCAAAGTAATTCAGAATATGTTGACCTCGGTCAAGATCTTTACACTGCTGGTTTTTATACTTTTCGGAATATATGCATCACTGGGAAATTCAGCTGATTTCACTTTTGTTCCGGAGTTACCGGATTTTGGGATCGGCAGAATAATTGTTGGATTGGGTATAGCATTAATTGCTGTGTCATGGGCTTTTGACGGATGGAACAATATAAATTATATTGCAGGCGAAATAAAGGATCCGAAAAGAAATCTGACAGCAGCCCTTGTTTTGGGTACACTTATCATTACTTCGTTATATGTTCTTGTTAATTTTGTTTATGTGCGAGCATTGTCTGTGGAAGAGATGTCCGGAGTTGTCAGGATCGCCGAAAAATCTGCAACAACACTGTTTGGCGATTTTTCCGCCGGGCTCCTTTCCGCTGCAATATTAATATCTATTGTCGGTGCATTGAACGGAACGATATTTGTCGGTCCGAGAGTCTATTATGCCATGGCCAAAGACGGATTGTTTTTTAAGAAGGTCGCTGAGATTCACCCCAAATACGGAACACCTGCGTTTGGATTGGTTTTGCAGGCTGTCTGGTCAGCAATACTGGCATTGACAGGAACATATGAGCAGTTATTTACTTTTGCTATGTTTGTGGGTATTTTATTCTGGATAGGAGCTGCGGGAGCAGTCTTTACTTTAAGGAAAAAGCAGCCTGATCTGAGTCGTCCCTACAAAACATGGGGTTATCCTTATACTCCAATTATATTTATTATATCATTGTCTCTGGTGCTTGTTAATGCAGTTATCGAGAAACCTATTGAATCATTATCAGGGATATTGTTTACGCTTATTGGTATACCGGTGTTCTATTATTGGCGCAACAAGAGTAAACCGGTGAATTAATACATAGTTAAGGAAATATATGTTAAGAAATGAAGGCGGTAACCTAAATAAGGTCGTTATATGTTCACCGGAAAGTGAATATTTCAATTTGTCGGATATAAAATCCCATAATTTTGGGGAAATACCGGATAAAGATAATACGATCCGGCAATTTAAGGAGTTCAAAAGTTTTCTGATCGATTTTGGAGCAGAAGTGGTTGATATTCCGGAACTGTCCGGTCATCCCAATTCTGTTTTTACCCGGGACGTTTCTTTATCAACTCCCGAAGGATATATAACATTGAGAATGGGACTGGAGACACGAAGAGGAGAAGAAAAGTGGATGTCAGAAGTATTAAGTTCCCTGGATGAACCTGAATTAGGTGAGATAAAACCTCCGGGGACGATCGAAGGAGGAGATATAATCCTTGCCGGTGATGTTGCATTTGTCGGTTTGTCGCACAGGACAAATGAAGAAGGGATAAAACAGCTCACAGCTTTTCTGGAGCCGATGGGTTATAAGATCAGAACAGCATCTGTAAAAGGCAGATATCTTCATATCGGCGGTGCAATGAGCTCGATAGGTCATGAAAAGATCGTCTACTGCAGTGAGGTGTTTCCTGATGGATTTTTTAAGGGATTTGATGCTGTTGAAGTGCCGAACCTTGATTTCAATCCCTCAGTCGGTAATGTGATCTGTCTGCGGGATAATGAAATTCTGGCAAATTCTGCGGAAAATGAAATAACGATGGAAATACTTGATAAACATGATGTTAAGGTGCATGGGATCGACCTCTCTGAATTCAGGAAGGGCACAGGAGGGCCAACATGCCTGATCTTGCCTGTGTCACGGGAGTAAAATCCACTGTCCGAAAAATATTGGTTTATAATATATAGAATTGATGACAAAAACGCTTTAGAAACAACTTTAGGTGATATTGTTTACTTGTAATATTTATTATATTTGTAACAAAAATACTTGCATTTGGGGAAATTTTTAGTGTTATTAATTAATTGAATTCTGCACGTGAAAAAAACAGAATCTGTATGAGAAATATTTGTCTGATCTTGTTATTTAGTTTCCTGATAGTTTTTGCTGATCAATTTGGGGAAAATCCTGCTGATACCGCCTCTCTTTTCCCGGATAGATCGGCTGAAGATATAATTGCTTACAATGATTCCCTCGTCAGTGAATTTTACTTAAGCGCCACATTAAAAACTGATTCATTATGCCAGGTGTTTTTTAAAGATAACAGGCCCGGAGCTTCCGTGGCAGTTATCCAGAATGGCTTATTTCTTCATAAAGAAGGTTACGGATTAGCCCACATAAGTCCTAAACAGTTGATACAGCCTGATACAAAATTCCTGCTTGCTTCTGTCTCAAAACAGTTTACTGCAATGGCTGTTATGATCCTGGAAGAAGCAGGGAAAATCTCCTATGATGATACTATTGATAAATATTTTCCCCATGTACCTGATAGATGGAAGAGCATAACTATAGAGCATTTGCTGACGCATACATCCGGTATTCCGGACCGTTTCTATGTAATAGGATATGCGGAGGGTTATGTTAATAGTCAAATATTAGACCGGCTTATTTCAAACAGCTGGCTTGATTTTACTCCCGGAAGGCGCCATAAATACAGTAATTCTGGATACAATGTACTCTCAATGATCATTGAACAGGTTTCAGGGATGCCGTTCAGGGAATTTATGAGGATAAATATTTTCGAACCTCTTGAGATGTATGATACTCTGGTATACGATGAAACCGAACCGGATCTGGGTGAACGGGCAATCGCCTACTGGCCGCTGAGAAGAGGTTACAGGCCAAATGATTTCCTGCTTTATACTTCCGGTGCAAGCGGTATCTATTCTAATATTGAAGACCTCTACAAATGGGATCAGGCTTTATATACAGAAAAACTTGTCAGTGCTGAGACGCTTGAAAGAGCCTTTTCTCCTCATGCGAGGGTCAGCAGTAGAGAGAATTACGGATACGGCTGGAGATTATCTAATGGTGATGGTGTCAATGCTGTATACCATACGGGAACATTAGGGGGAATACATAATATATTGTTCAGAGTGCCTGATGAGAATTTCTCTGTAATAATTCTCTCCAACACCAAACTTAATTCAAGGCACTGGCTTGTAAGAAAGATCACCGAATTCTACCATCCGGGTATGACCGATAAGCTGAACTTCTGAGACAATAGAAAACCTCAAAACAAATTTCAGCGATATTACAATTCAAGGACTCGCAGTGCAGATTTCAGAAAGCGGAGACCGTTTGACTGATTCCGGCAGTCTTGAAATGATTAACCGGTAAAACCGGTTTATTAAATTAGTTTTTGTGAAAATATTATCAAATTAATAAAATATCAAAAGGAGCTGTCATGCGTTCTATAATTACTTTTTTAGCGGTTTTTGTAATTATCTCATTAATGACGGATATTCCCTGTACATCCGCACAGACCGGTGGGGGTGACTGCATGACCTGTCATAAAAAAGAATCGCCCGGTTTGTACAACCAGTGGTATGAGTCGACGCATTCCAAAATGAGGGTTACCTGTATTGACTGTCATGGCGCTTCACGCAGTGATAGCGATGCATATAATCATTACGATACTTATATTGCGACACTTGTGACTCCCAAAGACTGCGGAAAGTGTCATCCCGCTGAAACTGAGCAGGTCAGTAATTCATACCATGCATCAGCAGGCAAGATATTGGATTCCAACGATGCTTACCTGGCGCATGCTGCAGGCGGGCAGCCGATAGCAATAACAGGCTGCGAGAGCTGCCACGGATCCAAGGTAATAATTGATCCGCAATCCCCGAATAAACTTGCCAGGGAGAGCTGGCCGAACTCGGGTATTGGCCGAATAAATCCTGACGGTTCACTGGGCTCCTGCAATGCATGCCATACACGGCATTCATTTTCAGCAAAACAGGCGCGCCAGCCTGAAGCCTGCTCAAAATGTCATCTGGGGCCTGATCACCCACAAAAAGAGGTATACGAGGAATCCAAACATGGTAATGCTTATTATACGAATATTGAAAAAATGAATTTAAGTTCCGTAAGCTGGGTAGTCGGGATAGATTATTTTGATGCGCCTACATGCGCAACATGTCATATGTCGGCGACGCAAAAGCAAAAGGTGACGCATGATGTGGGTGAAAGAATTGCCTGGACCCTGAGACCTATCATATCCAAAAAGAAAGACAATTGGGAAATGAAACGTGGGAACATGAGTGATGTGTGCAAAGCCTGCCATGGTTCAGTTTTCGCTGAGGGGCACTTCTATCAATTTGATGCAACGGTTGAGTTATACAATGAAAAGTTTGCAAAACCGGCAAATGAAATCATGACCTTGATAAGATCAAAGAATATAATGGAAGGAACCGCCAGTTTCAGTAATAAGGTGGAATGGACTTTTTGGGAGTTATGGCATCATGAGGGACGAAGGGCTCGTCACGGAGTTGCGATGATGGGACCCGATTATGCATGGTGGCATGGGATTTACGAGGTGGCACAGCATTTCTATTTTAAATTCTTACCGGAAGCGCTGGAATATAATGACACGGATGTTAACCTATATATCGAAAATCTGTTGACTACTGATGATATGCATGTATGGCTCAGAAGGCCTACAGAGGAGCTTAAAGAAGAAATAAGATCAGGGAAAATGCAGGAAATTTATGAAAAACTGTTTAAAAAGAAGAACTGAAAATGGTTGAAAAATATAAAAGATTCATTCACAGTGTATCCGCCAATAAATTTGGGAAAACCGGTGTCATTCTAACTACATCATCGTTCATTACCGGTATTATCTTTGAGATGGCCAGGCTTGCAGGTATTATCACTAATTCGTATGTCGGGCTGATAACCTATCTCGTGATCCCACTGGTCTTTCTGACCGGCCTGATCCTGATACCTGTTGGATGGATTGATCTGAAAAAGAAGACCGGAAAAAGCACCGAAAAACTGCTCGAGCAGGCTTTTGACAAAAAAGATCTGAAAAAAGGACTCTTTGGCTCTAATGTTTTTGCTACTATAGCATTGCTGACGGTTGGAAATGTACTGTTTCTGGGCGGAGTAAGTTCCCAGATGCTGCATTTTATGGATGGTCCGGAATTTTGCGGAACGGCCTGCCATGATGTTATGAATCCCGAATGGACTACTTACAAAAATTCTCCTCATGCAAGGGTAGCCTGTGTTGAATGTCATGTTGGGGAAGGTGTTGATGCGTTGGTGAGTTCAAAATTGAATGGTATAAGGCAGATGTTTCTTGCTGCATTTGATCTTTATAACAGACCGGTTCCGACTCCGGTTCACCAGCTCAGGCCGGCACGTGAGACATGCGAGAAATGTCATTGGCCGGAGAAGTTTTACGGTAACAGGATCAAGAATATAATCCATTACAAAAAAGATGAAGGTTCCACTCCATTTTACACAACGCTGGATCTGAAGATCGATACCGGGACCGGACAGCAAAAATCCGGGATCCACTGGCATATATTAACTGAAAATGAAGTCAGATATCTGTCCGCTGATGAAGGCCGTGAAAAAATGGTATATGTCGATGTGAAAATGGTTGACGGAAGCTTTAAACGATATTCGAATAAAAAGTATGAGGGAGCGGCCGATACCGAGAATGAAATCTCAGAAAGAGTGCTTGATTGTATTGACTGCCATAACAGGGCCACACATATTTATCAGGATCCTGAAGTTGCGGTCGAAGACCTGATCCAAAAAGGCCTTATCGATGTATCGTTACCGTTTATTAAACGTGAAGCGCTGGGAGCAGTTACCAGGAGTTATCCTGATAATATTTCAGCAGAAAGAAACATTGAGCTTTATCTCATGTCATTTTATGAAAGGGAATTCCCTGATATCTTGATCAGAAAGAGGGACTCTATTGAAAAAGCTGTTGAAGAATTAATACGTATATATAACCGGAATGTTCATTTATATATGAATCTTGAATGGAACAATTATCCAAGTTTTATCGGTCATAACACAGGTACAGGGTGTTTCAGGTGTCATAATCAGGATATGGTAGATGAAGAAGGCAATTTTATATCTAATGACTGCACATTATGTCATTCTATCCTTGCTTTTGACGAAGATGAGCCGTTTAAATATTTACAGCCTGTTGATGAAGAAGACAGGAATGCAAAAATGCACAGATACTTAAGAGAAGAGTTTTTCGAAAAAAAGCGGAAAAATTAATTGCGATTTTAACAATCGTTTATATATTTTTACATTGATATTTTTAATTTGCCGAATGCAGATTGATCTTAGAAGATAATCAGGAGATATGAATGGAGGAGTTGTTTAAATTCAAATGCAGTCAAAGAGTACATTTTGATGATCTGGATGCATATAAAGTAGTCCATAACAGTAAATATTTCTGTTTCTTCGAACGAGGCAGGCTCGAATACCTGAGAAACCTCGGACTGGTATCGGAAGGTAATGAGGGATTAAAAAGGGTGGATGTAGCTGTTGTTGAAAACCATTGTTATTATAAAAAGCCTGCTTTATTCGATGAAATATTAGACATACATCTCAGGATATCCTTTATGCGTAACACGAGTTTCCAGTTTCAGTACCTCGTAAAGAAAAACAGTGATGATACTTTAGTCGCTTATGGATATACGAATATGGTAAGGGTCTCTTTTCCGGAAATAAAACCGATCCCATTGGATGGAAGATTCAAAGATGCGGTGCTTGAATTTGAGGGTGAAAACCTTGGTGTGAAAAAAGGGATGCCGCAAATAAAATAGGATTACTGTTTGCCTTTTTTCCTTATTATCAGTCCCTGATTGTTTCTGAAAACAATATCGCTTTTTATATCAAATCCTTCAAAGTTTTCAATTATATCGTCTTTACTCCATACATGAACGTAGTATAATTCCCGTTTGCTTTTTTCAACCAGAGGAGCAATGAAGAATATACCATTCTCAGAGAGGCTATTCTTTATGTTCTCCAGGGCAGCCTGCAGTTTTTCTTTCTTGACGATATGCTGTGCTACATCCACCATAGTGATAAAATCAAATTTGTCACCTATTTCGTCTTTAGTCAGATCTTTTTTGATGAACTTGTAATCAGGAAACTTTTCTCTGAAGCTGTCAAAAAGAGTGTCGGCTATATCCAGACCTGTCAGATGTTTTGTGCCGAGTTCTTTAAATATTCCGGTATAGAAACCATTCCCGACACCGATCTCAAGGATATTCATATTCTCGAAATCAATATTTTCGTTCTTACATAATTCTTTAAATGCCAGACCGGCTTTAATGTACGAGTCCTTATTTTCTTCTTCGGAAACACTCTCATCACCGGGTCCAAGCAGTGAGGAACCGTATTTTTTGTATCTGTCTTCCCAGTATTTGGCGGCATTATAATCGTCTTTCTGTCCGTATTTGAACGGTCCGATAAGTATTTT
>JBHPLC010000100.1:0-6306 GCA_042564455.1 Candidatus Zhuqueibacterota bacterium
TTTCAAAAAAGACTTCTTTCGGTAATGTAAAAGTACATTCTTTCGGCTATTCTGAAAGTAAAATATTGTTCAAATTAGACTACTCACTGAAAAAAAATGTTAGATGTTCACTTGCTGAGATCGGATTGTCTGAGAATAAAATTACAGCAAAATGTGAGATATCCGGAAGTTTTACCAACATGTTAGCTAAGATATTTAATTTATTCTTTGCCGGAAGTTATAAAGGAGTTGAGTTTGATTTTCCCGTAATTAAAGCAGATCCGGCAAAATTTGATCTGCCGTTTAAAATAGATGAGCTGGTTTGTGAGCCTGACAATGTTGAGGTATCAGGAAATATTACAAAAAAGGATATTACCGGTAATACTGATACAAATTGACTTATTTGTCCATCCTGATATAATATCTTGACTTTTAGCAGGTAAAATTGTAAGATTTCTACTTAATCAAAATCTGCTGAATTTACCGCTTATTACGGACCAAAAACATTTAAATTGATATTATGATTATGCGAAAGAACCTTATGAAAAAAACAGTTTGTATTTCAATTTTACTGATACTTTTTCTTGTTGATGTAAGTTCTTCACAGACTGTTCCGAAAATAACACCAGAGGAGTTTACACGTCTAAGTACATCGATGTCAGAACAAGGTGGACGTTTCAGCTCTGACAACTGGGTCTCAAATGAGTTAAGCTATCTAAAAGTTCTGAGTACCATTGACAGCCTGCAGATTAAAGGTGGTGTTTATATTGGTGTTGGTGCAGACCAGAATTTTACCTATTTGTTTGCAGCACAGCCTGACCTTGCATTTATCGTTGATATACGCCGTCAGAATAGAATTCAGCAGTTAATTTATAAGATATTTTTTGAAATTGCCGAAACACCCATGGAATTTCTGTCTTTTCTGTTTTCTGTTCCATTAGACAAAAACACTGCTCCAGGCAAAAATGCTTCTATAGAAGAAATTATTAATTATATTCGGAATACACAAAAAAGCAGACAGATGCTCGATAATACTGAAAAAGAACTGATCAGGATTCTTCGGGAAAAATATAATTATCCGCTGACAGAAACCGACTCTTACTCTATAGGCAGGATACTTGCCAGTTTTTACAATTATGGCCTCAATATTACCTATATCGGAAATAATCTTTCCTGGTATCCCACTTACTTACGCCTGTTGATAATGGAGGAGAATGGAGAAAAACTCAATCCATTCAACAGTCAGGAAAAATATAATTATCTTCGTCAGCTGCATTTGGATAATAAGGTAATCCCGGTAACAGGGGATTTCGCAGGGACAAAAGCACTGAATATGATCGGTGAGTATTTAATGGAGCATGGTCTTACAGTGACGGCATTTTATGTCTCAAATGTTGAACAATATTTGTTTAATGTTTACACAATCTGGGACAACTGGTTAAAAAATGTAAAAGCTCTTCCGATAACCGACCGATCAGTGTTCATAAGATGGACGCATGAACAAAGACTTGGTACTGCACACAGGACACGGCTGCAATGGATAAAGGTATTTATTAAAAATTATGATAAAGGATTATATTATTCCTACAAAGATGTAAAAGATATCGGATATATAAATAATTAAATTGGTCAATATATTTTTTGAACGAATTATGTTTCTAATTTGTTAAACATATAAGTCTATTAATTATTAAGATTAGTAATGTGTAAATATAGAATTTTTGTTAAACCTTTTCTGATATTAGTTTTATTATTCTATCCCTTTTCATTATTTTCTCTCCAGAATTCACCCGGGATAACATCATTTGATTTTTCTAATATTATTCTTAATACTTCAGAACAGGGCGGCAGGTTCAGTAATGATAACTGGGTGTCGAATGAAACAAGTTATCTCGAAATTCTGGAACTGATCGATGATTTCGAAATTTCAGGCGGTGCATATATAGGTGTGGGACCAAATCAGAATTTCACCTATATTGCCAATATAAAACCTGAGATCGCTTTTATTGTCGATGTCAGGGAACAAAATACTCTGCAGCATTTGATATATAAGGTTATCTTTGAGCTGTCTGATTCCCGTGCGGAGTTCTTTTCATTTCTTTTTTCCAAGCCTCTGGATGCAAAGATCGGACCTACCGAAAATACTGATATAAATGGATTGATACAATATTTTCGGTTGGCAGGTTCGGACAGAGATATGTTTGAAAATACTTTCAATACCATCAAAAGTATTCTGTCAAAAAAATACGGATTTAAATTTACATCCACTCAACTGATATCCTTAGAGAAGATATTCAGAGCATTTTATATCTATAATCTTAATATAACCTACAGCAACAGCAGAAGTATACGTTCATGGTACCCTACTTATTCGGAACTGCTGACTCAGAAAAACAATAAGGGAGAGCAGTTAAATCCTTTTAACAGCAGAGAAGACTTCATATTTTTGAAAAATATGCATTTACAGAACCGCATAATACCGGTTACAGGTAATTTTTCCGGAAATAAAGCGTTCAGGAAAATCTCCGAATATCTGGACAATTATAACATTGAGGTATCTGCAATATATGTTTCAAATGTTGAGCAGTATGTTTTCAGAAGTATGATTGACTGGAATAACTGGGTTTCAAATGTAAAATACTTACCCTTAAATGAAAAGGCTGTTTTTATCAGATGGATCTACCACAGATCATCTTCCCGAAACAGAGATTTTACCCTTTATGGGAGAACACGCCTTCAATGGATAAAATTATTTCTCGAAAACTATGAAGCAGACAAATATGGCAGTTATTATGACCTCACTATCCTTGATTATATAAATTAACATTTTGATTATAATTATTTTGTATTATTTTATTATTCCTGTCATTGAATATATATAGGTGAAAATTATGCTGAGAATCGCAGTAGATGTAATGGGTGGAGATAATGCTCCCGATGAGATTATGAAAGGGATCGCAGAAGCATCGCACGAATATAATGCCGAATTCAAACTTGTCGGAGCTCGGAAAGCAATTAACAACCTAATAAACAAGTATGAATTCAGAAGTAATTCCTTTGAGATAATTCCCGCTGAGGACCTGATAGACATGGATGAATCTCCCAGGAATGCTTTAGAATTAAAACCCGGTGCTTCCGTTGCGGTTGCCGCACAGATTGTTGCAGAAGATAAGTCGGATGTATTATTAAGCGCCGGTAATACCGGAGGATTGGTACTGTCGGCGGCAAAATATATCCCAATGATAGAAGGTGTCGAACGCGGTGCTCTTGCAACAATATTCCCTGTAGCGAATTTCGACGGGAGCGGCCCGGATTTTTCGTTTTTACTTGATGTCGGTGCGACAATAAAGTGCGAAACAAAACATCTTGTGCATTTTGCTTATATGGGACAGGTATATATGGAAAGTGTATTTGGTTTAAGAAAGCCGAAGATAGGACTGCTTAACATCGGTTCCGAAGATACTAAAGGCGGTCAGGTACTCAGACATACTTTTAATTTTCTAAAAGAAAGCTCTGAATTCAATTTTATAGGCAATATTGAAGGCAGTGATATATTAAAAGGTAAAGCAGATGTAATAGTCTGTGAAGGTTTTACAGGAAATGTTCTGATAAAATTTGCAGAAGGCGTACAGGAAACTTTGAGTAATCTTGGCGAGATTGCCGCAAAGAAAAAGATTACCAATAAGATCGCTCTCGGACTGCTTTCTTCAGGAATAAAAGAGGTAAAGAGCAGAATGGATTATTCCGAATACGGCGGGGCTCCGATTTTAGGATTTAAAAAACTATGTATAAAAGCTCATGGAAAATCCCGGGCAAAAGCAATAAAAAATGCTGTCAGGGTAGCGGTAAAATCCTATCAGGATGAAATATGCGTTAAGATCCATGATTCGATCAGGAAATTTAATCAGAAACTCCTGCTGAGTGATAACGGCGGAGTCGCTTTATAAAAGAAAAGTTGTCAAAAAAGAGCATAAAAAAAGCAGGTTTAAAACCTGCTTTTTTTATAAATTTCAAAAATTTTATTCGGGTAAAATATTTACGTATTTACGGTTATTCCTTTTGGTGACAAAATTTACTTTTCCGTCAGAAACAGCAAAAAGAGTGTCATCTCCGCCTTTACCCACATTCTGGCCGGGATGGATTTTTGTCCCTCGCTGTCTTACAAGGATATTCCCTGCTTTTACTTCCTGACCTCCAAATATCTTAACACCAAGGCGTTTGCTTTGGCTATCCCGTCCATTCCTGGAACTGCCGACACCTTTCTTATGAGCCATGACCTACTCCAAATATCTAAAGTTAGATTGCTTCTATCCTTATTACAGAATACTCTTCACGAAAACCTACAGTTTTCTTGTAGTCTTTCCTTCTCTTCTTCTTGAAAACTGTTACTTTTTTACCTTTGTCATGTTTTATTACAGTAGCTTTTACTTTAGCGCTATCTACCAGGGGAGTACCTATATCCGTGTTTCCTCCCTTATGAAGTAATAAAACGTTCGCAAGTTCAATTGTGTCGCCAACATTATTTTGAAGTTTTGGAACCTCAATTTCTTCCTGCTCGCGGATCTCAAACTGTTTTCCTGATATTTCTACTACTGCAAAATCCATTTCATACTCTTATCTTGTTAACAACGCATTTTTTAGAGACTTACAATATAAAGAACTATTTTATGGGAATCAAGCAATAAATTCATCTGTGATATCGATCCTGTCTTTTTTTGTCAGGAATTTGAATTCATCAGGTTTTAGATCATCGGTTGATTCAACCTCTATCTTGATCCAGTATTTCCACATCAGCTTAAATATATAATTTCCCCAGCCACTCATCAGGAATTTTTCAATATCTTTGTTTACCTGAAGGATCACACGTTTATGCCTGCGTTTCATTTTATACCGCCTGATCCAGTTCTCAATACTGGACACAACACTTTCTTTAGAAAGTATTCTTCCCACACCGCTGCAGTGAGGACAAATATCGCTGAAAGTATGGAAAAGACTCGGGCGAATCCTCTGTCTGGTCATCTCGATTAAACCGTATTGAGACATCGGAAGAATGGACGATTTTGAACGGTCTTTCTTCAGTTCATTCCGCAGTTCATAATAAACTCTTTTGCGGTTCTTTTCTTCCGCCATATCTATAAAATCTATGACGATCAATCCACCTATATCCCTTAATCTTAACTGCCGTGCAATTTCTTTTGCCGCTTTTATATTAACTTTTGTCGCATTCGCCTCATAATCCTGTTTGCCGATGAATTTTCCGCTGTTAACATCTATAGTGTACATCGCTTCAGTCTGACTAATTATAATATGACTGCCGCCGGGAAGCCAGATCTTCGGTGAGATAATTCTGTTAATCTCATGTTCAATATTAAATTCTTCGAAAAGGGGCTTTTGGTGCTTGTAATATTCAACCTTCTCCATCAGGTTCGGTGCAGCATCTGCCAGGTAGGTTGTTATTGTGCGTAAGAGCTTTTTATTGTCAATCACAACCCGGTCAATATCGGTCGTAAACAAATCCCTTATTACAGACGACGCCATCCGCATATCTTTGTACAAAATAACCGGTGCTTTATTGGATTCGGATTTCTTTTGTATATCCACTGATGTCTTCAAAAGACTTTGAAGATCTTTTTTCAGAACATTTTCACTTTTATTTTCTGCAACAGTGCGGATTATTAATCCATAATTCTTTGGGAGAAAATCACGCGCCATCTTTTTCAACCGCTTTTTCTCCTTGAAACTGCTTATCTTCTTTGATACACCAATATATTTTTCGTTTGGAATTAATACGAGAAAGCGCCCGGGTAGGGAAATGGCGGTTGTTGCTCTTGCACCTTTTGTCGATAAAGGTTCCTTCGTGATCTGTACAAGAATTTCCTGTCTTTCTTTAAGCTGAACATCAATTTCGCTCAGCTTCGGAGGTGATTTCATTTTTTTTCGATTAAAATCTGATCCGTAGGAAATATACTGAGAGCTTATATCGGAAAAATGAAGGAATGCATTCTGTTCATGACCAATATTAATAAAAGCGGCCATCATTCCGGGAAGAACTTTGGAGACAATCCCCTTATAAATATCTCCAACCATTCTCTGGTTTTCAGGCCGTTCAATGTAAAGTTCAACTAATTGTTCATCCTCAAGTATTGCTATACGGGTCTCTGTAGCTGTCGTATTTATTAAGATCTCTTTTTGAATATGTTTCACAACTCATCCTCATCAAGGTATTTTAGTCAACTGATCAATCTGTCTTAATCACATTATTATCAAGTGTTTATATTTTAATGATAATTTTCGTTTATTCCAAAAACAAATTTAAATTATTTATTA
>JBHPLC010000101.1:0-6143 GCA_042564455.1 Candidatus Zhuqueibacterota bacterium
CTTCCTGAACATTAGTATCCATATTAAACCTTTAAATAAGCCAATACCAAATTACAAATACATATGCAAAAGTGCAATATAAAAGATATGTTTTGCAGACTATTTTTTCTGGCCGGGTCCGGGTGGATAAAACGAAATCACATATTCTTTCTCACTAAATTTTACAGAGTTCAATCTTTTTGCAAACTGAAAACTTGCACTTGCTTTTATTGTTATTTGAGAAGGCGGAGGGCCTGCTAAATCAATAATTCTTTCGCCATTGAGCAGATAATGATCAAAAAGCACTTCAAAACTAAACCATTTACCGGGATCCATATAATATTTTCTATTCAGGTTCTCTTCAAAGAATTCAATCTGTTTGGTTGCATCCTTTACTCCAGGTATAGACAGATTTATTGTTCCTTTACGGAAATGTGGTTCGGTCAGAGTTTCATCAAATAAATGACGAAATCGGAAAGTGAATTCCAGAAAACCCGGATCTCCTGCATTATATTCAACGAATTTACTGGACAGATCAAATTCATATTGATAATCAAGAGGTGGTTCGATGTATACCGGTAATGACTCTGAACAGGAAAAACAGACCGCTATTGCAGCAAGAAAGATCCACTTTGATATGGTCTTCATATTATCAGCTTTAAGTCTTGTAAACAATGATATTTTTTTCATAATATTTTCTCTACCTGAATAAGATTTCCAAACCCAGTTTCATTCTTCTTGGAGTATCGTATGCTCCCGGATCGCGCAATTCTCCACCTGCGACACCGTCAGAGGCGACCCAAAGAAGATTTTTTCTGTCAAGGATGTTTCTGACATCACAATAAAACTTTAACTGAGAAATGCCGTATTTTGTTGTCTTAAGATCAAATATCTTTGCCGCTTTCAGATCTAAATAAATATTCTCCTGCATTCTTCTGTTGTTGGGCTGAAGTATCAGATCCGGCGGCTCAAAACCGTCCCTGGATGGATAATAGGTATAGGGTCTTGGACTATGATAATTACCTATAATATCCAGATTTGTCGAAAAGGGCAGGTCCAGCAGGATAACCGCACTAACCGTATGCCTCTGATCCCAGCTTAAAGGATACTGTCCCTGAATCGGCTGGAATCCCCACTGCAAATAATTCAATTGTTCATCCGCCCGCTCTGCATATCCATAGGCTTTCATCAGAGTATAAGACAATCTTCCACTATAATATTTGCCTGTTTCTTTTTCGATAGTAATTTCCAATCCGTTAGAAATCGCTGTAGGATTATTCACGTACTGTGCAAAATATCCGTCATCAAGAGATTTACTGTCTGAAGCGATGAAAGTTTTTGTATCTATAAGATTGCCTGTTTCTTTATTATAGTATGTCACATTTAGATCAAATCCTTTGGGAAGTTGTCTCCGGTAACTGAATTCCCAGGATTTTGTTTCCTGCGGTTCCATGTCAGGATTTCCCACCAAAACATTGTTCTTCTTTTTGAGATTTATATCCAGCCCGGAATACAGATAATCAAACAATGGCACCTGGAAAAAGTAACCGAAATTGAAGAAAAAGAAATCCTTATCGGACATTGGGATCGAAAAACCAATCCGGGGCGAAATATTGTGTTTTATTTTTGCGGGGATCCATTCTGTTATGGATTTTTCAAACTCTTCCGGACCGGTAGGCACCCATTCCAGATTGGGCCGGTTTGCACGCGGATCCAGAAAATCCCATCTTACACCTGCGCTGAATGTTCCATCATCCTCAAACCTTAGCAGGTTCTGAAGAAAAAGCGATCCCATACGCGGCTTGTATTTATAGTTTGTTGAATAATCAAATGGTTCTTCATTAACGATCGGTTTTCCAAAATATGTCAGCTGGGGTTCCATCTTAACTCTATCGATATCCATATCATATAGTGTTATTTCTCCACCGACCTTAAATTGATTCCTTTGCATAAATATTGTTGTGATATCGCCTTTAAATGTCCAGGATGTCTGGTTTTCATCTGCCCACCACATCCTTGAACCGGTTCTTACATATTGAAGGAAAAAGTCATAGTCAAACAGTTCCATATCATTCAGAGCCGACCTGTTATCCGGACCGATATGTGAATTAAGCCAGTATCTCGATACGGAAAAATTGTAGAAAGAATTCTTGGTAATAAACTGCGAAATCCCGGCGACCGCTCTGTTCGATATTTTTTCTCTTTCAGGAAGGCCTGTCAGATGCAGACGCCAGCGCCATTCATAATCATTGAATTTCTGCCATGATGTTATTAGCTGAAGATTTAACCTCAGATTCTCATTTTTCGAATAATCAAAACGGGTAACATTATTTAACTCTTTGTAGACAGGATTGTCAAAATGTTTGCGAAAATCCTCCTGCCATCGAGTGTATGAAGTTCTAATATCTGTTGCAGTAAAGTACTTGAGACTTTCATGCTTTGTCGGGCCTCCAAAGGAGAACTCAAACTCATTTTCTTTATTAGTCTCCGGATTGTTAAATAAATGATCCACATCTGATCTGAATGTGATCTCCTTTTTGTCTAATCCGGAGCGTGTAACAACATTTACCACACCAGAAAGTGCGTTACCGTATTCAGCCTCAAAACCGCCTGTTTGAAATTTCATTTCTCTTATTGAGCTTTTAGGCAGTTTTCCGCCCATGGTACCGCCTCCTGATTCAGTATACGGCAGTCCGTCTACCAGATAGAGTATTTCTGTTTTTCTTCCTCCCCGAATATGCAGATCGCGAGTTACACCGGGATGTGACGCGATTATCCCTTCAATATTATCTACAGGGAGCTTATTTATCTGCTGTGCAGAAATAATAAATGAGGTTCCTGTGATCTCCCTTTTAATATTGATTCTGTCCGCTGAAACTACTATTTCTTCCAATGTCAGGTCGCCCGGTTCCAGTTCTACATTTAGAACGGTCGTTTCACTTACATGTACTGTAACATCTTTTATGGTTGTTTTTTTATAACCTATATAACCGAATTCCACATCGTATTTACCAATCGGAATATTTATGATCCTGAATTCACCCTTAGCATTTGTCGTCCCGCCGAAAATGGTATTTACCAGAATAATATTTACCTTATCCAGAGGTTTTCCTGTCCCGGCATCTTTAACAATTCCGCTAATCACACCTGTCGAATTTGGTGAATCAATAGAAAATGATGAAACAGCAAAAATCAACAATAATATAGATGTTAAAAGAGTTCTCTTTAGAATGAACATATTTTCTCCAACCCAATGAGTTTCATGCAAGCAAAAATTGATGGTGATTCGCAAAATTTAAGTTATATACAATCAAGAAGCCATTATATTTCATTTTTCAAAAACAATTTTCCCGTTTTTTATCACACAGTCAACATGATTTTCACCAAAAAAATATGGAATATACTTGTAATTACATACATTCATTATCAAAATATCTGCCTGTTTACCGGTCTTTATTGTACCAACATCATACGATTCCAGTGAATATGCCGCATTCAATGTCGAAGCCGTCAGAACCTCTGCCGGCGTCATCTGCATCTGAGTGCATGCTATGGACATAACCAATTGCATAGAAAGGCACATACAGCTTCCGGGATTAAAATCGGTGGCTAACGCAGTAATACATCCGGAATCTATTATTTTACGGGCAGGCGGATATCCGTAATTCAGAAAGAACGAAACACCGGGCAGCAGTACAGCTGTTGTCTCTGAACCGGCAAGCAGTTCTATGTCAGTATTGCTGATCTGCTCAAGATGTTCGGCAGATACTGCACCTGTCTCCACAGCCAATCTTGTGCCGCCGTTCGATGTAAGCTGATCAGCGTGCAGTCTCGGTTTCATGCCGTATTCCAGTCCCTTTTCAAAAATTTTACGTGTTTCTTCAGGAGTGAAGTACCCTTCTTCGCAGAAAACATCGCAGAATTTTGCCTTTTTGGAAGCTTCCGGGATCATTTCCATGACCATTTCCACATATCTATCCCGTGGAACATCGTCCGGAAAAGCATGGGCTCCGAGAAATGTGGGGATCACTTCAACAGGCTGAAGCCTGTTAAGTTCTTCGATAACATCGAGCATTTTCATTTCATCTTCAACTGTCAGACCGTATCCGGTCTTTATTTCGACAGTAGTTGTACCATTTCTGAGCACTTTATGTAAAAGCTCTAATGAGTTTTTGAGCAACTGTTCTTTGGAGGCTTTGCGAGTCTCTCTGACAGTACTTTTAATTCCGCCCCCTCCAGCAGCTATCTTTTGGTAGGTCGCTCCGGTAATCCGTTTACTGAATTCGTCTTCACGCGAACCGCCGAAAACAAGATGCGTATGGCAGTCAACAAAACCCGGGATAATCGTCTTACCGGAAGCATCGATAATCTTCAGGTCATATTCCGGAATCTCGATTTCGCTGCTTTTTCCAACAGCTTTGATCTTACCGTCTTCTATCAGAAGAGAACCATCAGTTATTACGAAAAGATCGCCGAGTTCTTTTCCTCTCTTGTATTTTCCGACAGGAGTCGCTATTTCTGATGCATTTTTTATTAAGATTCGGTTCATTATCTATTTCATCATGGGTATTTTAACGCCTTTTTCCTTTGCTACCTGAATTGCTTTATCATATCCGGCATCCACATGTCTGATTATTCCGGTTCCCGGATCGGTGGTCAGTACTTGTATAATGCGCTTTTCGCTTTCTTTTGTACCTTCGGCAATAGTGACCTGTCCGGCATGTATGGCAAGTCCGATACCCACACCGCCGCCGTGATGCACGGATACCCATCCTGCTCCGCCGACAGCATTGAGCATTGCGTTCAGGATCGGCCAGTCCGCTATGGCATCGCTTCCATCCTTCATTTTTTCAGTCTCACGGTTCGGTGAAGCAACTGAACCCGTGTCGAGATGGTCTCTTCCGATTGCGATCGGCGCTGTAACCTCTCCGCTTTTGACAAGATCGTTGAATATCTTTCCCATTTTTGCACGTTCGCCGTAACCCAGCCAGCATATTCTGGAGGGAAGCCCCTGGAAAGCAATTTCATTCTTAGCTTTTGTGATCCATCTTTTTAAAGCGGTGTTTTCCGGAAAAGTGCTGATAACAGCCTCATCAGTTGCATAAATATCATCCGGATTCCCGCTTAGAGCCACCCATCTGAAAGGACCCTTTCCTTCACAGAACAGCGGCCGTATGTATTCCGGGACAAAACCAGGAATATCAAAAGCGTTTTTGAGCCCCGTATCGTATGCTTCACCGCGAATATTGTTACCGTAATCAAAAACCTTCACGCCGTTCTTCTGAAATTCGAGCATGGCTTTTACATGTTCAACGATCGAGTTTTTTGCCATTTTTACATACTTATCAGGATCTTTTTCACGCAGTTCAAGAGCTTCTTCGTAGGATAGACCATTCGGAACATAACCGTGCAGCGTATCATGCGCAGAAGTCTGATCCGTTACAATATCCGGTTTAAGACCTCTTTTTGCTATCTCAGGGAAAACATCTGCGGCGTTAGCGAGCAAACCGACAGATAACGGTTCTTTTTTGTCGACGGCGGTTTGAATCATTTCCAGGGCTTCATCGAGGCTGTCGGTTTTTTTGTTTAGATATTTTGTCTCAAGACGCCTGTTTATACGGTGTTCGTCGACTTCTACACAAAGTATCGCACCGCCGTTCATTGTTCCGGCAAGCGGTTGGGCTCCGCCCATTCCCCCGAGTCCTGCAGTCAAAAGAAACCTGCCTTCGAGCGATCCGCCGAAATAAGTATTACCGCATGAGGAAAAAGTTTCGTATGTACCCTGGAGTATTCCCTGCGTACCGATATATATCCAGCTTCCGGCGGTCATCTGTCCGAACATCGTAAGCCCAAGACCTTCAAGCCGCCTGAACTCGTCCCAGTTCGCCCATGCAGGAACAAGCATGGCGTTCGAGATAAGGACACGGGGAGCCATTTCATTGGTTTTGAATACACCGACGGGTTTACCTGACTGGACGAGAAGCGTTTCATCGTTTTCGAGTTCCTGCAGTGTTTTAACTATTGCATGATAACATTCCCAATTCCGGGCGGCTTTACCTGTTCCGCCGTATACTATAAGTTCATCCGGTTTTTCAGCGACCTCTGGATCGAGGTTATTCATCAAAAGCCGCATAGCCGCTTCCTGTATCCACCCCTTACAGGTT
>JBHPLC010000102.1:0-6140 GCA_042564455.1 Candidatus Zhuqueibacterota bacterium
TAACGGGATTGTGAGAATAAACTGGGGAACGAATGACGGTATTACCGAAGGTGTTATTTTAAATGTTTACCGGGAAGATATTGTATATCATTCAGCTACCGGGGAACAATTAACATCAACCGAAAAACTTATTGGAAAATTAGAAATAAACCAGACTCAGGCTGATTATTCCATAGCTTCTGTCAGGATGTCTGATCAATCCTTCAGGGTAGGAGATATCATAAAAATATCCTATGATGAGATGGCTGAAGATCCAGCAGTTAGAATGTCTCAGGATATGGGGACGATCCAGAGTATAGAAGACCTTATCGTAACATTTAATCTCGGCAGACAGGATGGAGTAGAAATCAATCAATATTTTGATGTTTTTAGAGATATCGGACCATCCGCTCATCCAGTCACCGGTATAGCAATCAGCGCAAAAACCATATACATCGGAAGATTGATAGTCATAAGTGTCGATCAAAATACTTCGAAAGCCCGTATTGCTCAGAGAGAAAGAGATGTAAATATAGGTGACCGCATAGAATTGTCGCCTTTGCAGGCTAGTGACATAATGATGATGGAAGAAACACCGGAAGAAGCTATGATGCAAAGAGAATTGCCTGCTGAAATGACCACTACTCAAAGTGAGGTCACTAAACCATTGACTCCTCCCGATAAGATTGTTGGGACAGTAACCAGGGTATCCGGGAGAGATATTTACTTTCTATGGCGGAGTAATTATGGTTTTGATGTTGGCAGAGTATTCGCAATATACAGAAGAATTGACATTGAGCATCCGGAAACCGGTATAATAATTGATAATCCGTTAATCCAGGTCGGAACAGCAACATTGAGTGAATCCATCGGAAAATTGGGGAAAGCATTTATTTCTTCATCAGATGATGATATCATTATGAACGATTATCTCGGTCTGTCGGAAGGTGAGATGGTATCATCAAACCAGGTGATCGGTCCACAGAATATAGAACAGGTATATAATGTCCAGAGAAGTGATATATTAGGAATTGCGGAAGACCTTACAAATCAGATCGTCCAGATGAGAACGGAGCTTGATGGAGTAAAAGAGACTATATCAAAGATAAGCAGTATTGAGGCGAATTTAGCTGCACAGAGAGCAATGAATGTTCAGAACAGAGAGACTTTAAGAACTATACAGGCAATGCTGGAAGGAAATTATCCCGAAGGATACAGTCTGAGTGAATCAGGTGCCTCTATGGAATTATCCGAGGTTCCGCTCAGAGGGACAAATGTCGTAAAATTTGAATACCCCAAAGATATTGATATCGATTTTCAATCTTTAAGTCAGATAATAACAGCTCTAATGACAAGTGAAGGTGCAGATCTCAGCACAATAGCACAGAGTTTGAGCAGTAGCCAGCAGCAGGTTACTCAGATGACATCTCAGCCGGGAGATACTACGTTAGGTGCGAATACACAAATCACTTCCGGTGATGATACTGTTGAAGGAGAATCCGGATTCTGGGGCAGTCTTTTCGATATAAAAATGTTAAGTATTATAATAGGTTCCCTGGCTGTTGTTGCCGGTGGACTATATTTCCTGCTTTTTATGAAAAAGAAATCTCCCTCAAGTCCTGTTGCTGAAGAGGGGGAAGATGATGAATTGGTGGAAGAGGATGATTTTGAAGATGCTGATGAGGAAATAATTCCTGAAGATGAAGAAATAGAAAGCTTTGAAGAATAAATATATTCACACAGTACAATCCCAAAAAACTGTCTGCATAAAATCTGAAATATATTGAATATTTCCCTCAAAAATTCTTATATTACTTAATAACCGTCCTTTCTTTATTCATTTGCATTTATAACTGTATTTTACTATTATGTTTATTCGATTGATATAATAAATGAAAAACAGCATTGATCCTTTAAATATAAGTTATCTCGAAAATTCCGATCTTTATACGGATGTGATTGCTAATGGATTATTGAATGCTCAAGCAGAAGTTTATATATCAACTGCGAATTTGAAAGATATGCGTGTTAAATTCAATGGGAAATATGTCTCTATTACAAAGGTGTTTTCAGATTTAGCATGCAGAGGGATTTCAATTCGATTATTACATTCAAGTGTTCCTTCAAAAGCATTTATAAGAAGTTTAAAGAAAACTGTATTGTCGAAGCATGATAATTTTCAAAAACTTATTTGTCCCCGTGTACATTTTAAGGCAATTATTGTTGACAGAAAATGGATGTATCTTGGCAGTGCAAATATGACCGGGGCCGGATTAGGAAGTAAATTAGAAGAAAAAAGAAATTTTGAGATCGGTTTAAAGATCACAGATGATACCTTAATAAAAAAAGCAGTTGAATTTTTTACATTCATTTGGGAAGGGCAGTTCTGTTTAGATTGCGGAAGAAAGGATATTTGTCCGAATCCTATTAAATGAAGGAGATATTTATGGTTCCTGAAAGATCCAGATTAATAATTTTATTATTTGTCCTTTTATCGTTGACTTTTCTTATTCTGTTCAATTGTTCTTCGGATGAACCTCAGGAAGGTGTTTTTAATAATGCTGTTGTTGTTAGTACACAGAAAATTGCTTCCGAGGTTGGTACTGAGATATTGAAAAGAGGTGGTAATGCTGTTGATGCTGCTGTAGCTGTCTCTTATGCGTTAGCTGTGGTGCATCCTACTGCAGGTAATATAGGTGGCGGAGGTTTTTTTGTTATAAGAATGCCGGATGGCGAAGTGAAGACAATTGATTATAGGGAAAAAGCGCCCGGAAAAGGCCATAGGGATATGTATGTTGATACTAAAGCGGATACTGTTATTGCCGGATTATCCAGGGTGGGTGCTCTGGCTGTTGGAGTGCCTGGCACTGTTGCCGGTACATTGATGGCTTTAGAGAAATATGGTACTATGACTCCCGAGGAGGTTATAAGGCCGGCTATTGAACTTGCTGAGAACGGATTTATTCTGGAAATCCCGATGGGAGGCAGCCGTTTTAAGAGATTTGAATCGTCTAACGCAATTTTTAATAAACCAGATGGATCACGGTTTGAGGTTGGTGAGAGATTTATTCAGAAAGACCTTGCAAAAACTCTTGAAATTATAGCAGAAAAAGGCCGTGACGGTTTTTATAAAGGAGAAGTTGCGGATAAAATTGTAAAAACTATGGAAAATCATAATGGTCTGATAACTCATGAAGACCTTGAAAACTATCAGGCTGTTGAAAGAGAAGCTATCCGTGGATCTTACAGGGGATTTGAGGTTGTCTCTATGGCTCCGCCTTCATCCGGAGGGATCTGTCTGAACCAACTGCTTAACTTGCTTGAAAGATACAATATAAAAGAGCTGGGTTGGAATACACCTGAAACTGTTCATCTTGTTACCGAATCTGAAAGAAGGGTATATGCTGACAGGGCAGAGTACTTAGGTGATCCGGATTTTGTTGGTATTCCGGTTGAAAAACTCTTGTCAAAAGAATATGCCGATCTCAGAGCAAAGAGTATTGATCCAACAAAGGCGACAAAAAGTTCAGAAATAAATCATGGGAATCCGGATGTTTCAACATTTCCGGAAAGTGAAGAAACTACACATTATTCTGTTATTGATAAAGATGGAATGGCCGTTGCAGTCACAACTACTCTAAACGGGGGTTACGGCAGCACTCTTGTGGCTGAAGGGGCAGGATTCCTTCTGAATAATGAAATGGATGATTTCAGTTCAAAACCGGGTACACCAAATATGTACGGCCTGCTGGGAAGCGATGCTAATGCAATTCAGCCGAATAAAAGGATGCTGAGTTCCATGACTCCGACAATCCTTGTAAAAGACGGAAAACCTTTCATGGTTATTGGGACTCCCGGCGGTTCGACAATAATTACAACAGTACTTCAGGTGATAATGAATGTAGTCGATCATGGGATGACCATTCAGGATGCTGTTGCTGCACCGAGATTCCATCATCAATGGTTTCCGGACAGAATTGACTATGAAAGAGAAGCTTTTTCTGAATCTACGATTAATAAATTAAATGAAATGGGTCATAACCTCAGAATAAGAGGCTCTATAGGTGATGCTCATGGGATCATTGTTGAATTCAGGTCGAAATTTCTGTTTTTTACAGATAAATGTGTTTTCGGTGGTGCAGATCCCAGAAGTGTTTCAAGCGCAGCAGTAGGATATTAGGGAGATTTATTATGGCACAAGACGATTCTTCAAAGGTATTGATTTTAGTAACGGCAGGATCAATGGAAGAAGCATCCACTATTGGAAAAACGCTTGTTGAGAAAAGGCTTGCAGCGTGCTGCAGCATTATCCAGAACCTTCAGTCGATCTATTGGTGGGAAGGTAAGATAGTAGAAGATGCGGAAGTTCTTCTTATGATAAAAACAATAAAATCTGTAGAGAATGACATATTTGAAACAGTAAAATCAATACACAGTTATGAAATCCCTGAGATGATAAGTATACCATTAGTAAATGGTTATGAAAAATATTTCTCCTGGATCGATGAAAATGTTAAGAAGTAAATACTTATTAACATAATTCATTCTTATCTGAAAGGGAATAGATGATTAATTCACTATGGCTGATAGTATTCGCTATTGCGGCAATGTTATTAGGTTATAGGTTCTATGGGAATTTTGTAGCAAAAAGGCTGGGAGTTGATCCGAAAAGGCCTACTCCTGCCCATACTATGAATGATGGAGTTGATTATGTCCCTGCCAAAGCGCCTGTTCTGCTTGGACATCATTTTGCTTCAATAGCCGGCGCATCACCAATAATAGGACCGGTTTTAGCGGCCGTATATGGCTGGGTGCCGGTTGTGCTTTGGATTCTTGTAGGCGGCATCTTTATGGGTGCAGTCCATGATTTTAGCGCATTGATCGCATCGGTACGTCATCAGGGAAGATCTATAGGAGAGGTGATCGAAGAAAGAGTTGGGCGTGACGGTAAGAGACTTTTTCTGGCCTTTTCATTTTTTGCGCTTATTCTTGTCATGTCAGCTTTCATGATAATAGTGTCCAAGACATTTGCTGATAATCCAAGTGCAGGTTCGTCTTCAATATTATTTATTTTTCTCGCCCTGGTGTTCGGTGTGATTATTAAACGTACCGGAGTATCTTTGAGTGTTGCCTCAATAATTGGTGTGGGATTATTATTTTTATGTGTTTATTTAGGCCTGAAGTTTCCTGTAACACTTTCTACCAATACCTGGTTATGGCTGCTTGTTATATATATATTTGCTGCGGCAACATCTCCAGTCTGGTTATTGCTTCAGCCAAGAGATTATCTGAATTCGTTTCTTTTGTATGCGTTAATGATCGGCGCGGTTGTCGGGATAATTGTGGCGCGTCCTGACATTAATTTTGCCGGATATGCAGGTTTTGATCAGGAAATTGGTTATTTGTTTCCATTACTATTTGTAACTGTTGCGTGTGGAGCAATATCAGGATTTCACAGTCTTGTTGCGTCAGGAACAACATCAAAGCAGCTGAATTCCGAAAAAGATGCAAAACTTATCGGATACGGAGGAATGCTGATCGAATGCCTGCTTGCCGTGGTTGCAATAATAACTGTTGCGGTACTGACAAAAGCAGATTATGATACATTAATTTCAGGGGGGCCGGTTGCATTGTTCGCAAACGGTGTTGGTGAATTTATGTCACATCTGGGTATCCCGCAGAATACCGGAAAAACATTTGCAGCTCTTGCGGTATCGGCATTTGCTTTAACATCACTTGATACGGCTACACGATTATGCAGATTCAGTTTTCAGGAATTTTTCAGTCCAAAAACGGGCAAAAAATCGAATGTGTTTCTCACCAACAGGTATGTCGGAACAGCAATATCCATATTTATTGGCGCCGGACTGGCTTTTTCCGGGAAATGGGAACTGCTATGGCCGTTATTCGGTTCGGCGAATCAAATGTTAGCAGCATTAGCATTACTCGGTGTTACTGTCTGGCTTGCATCACGGGGAATTAGATTTGGTTTCACCCTGATCCCAATGATCTTTATGTTTTTAGCGACAATATCAGCTTTGGTAATACTGATATTGAAGACTTTTGATCAGAGTCAGTTTGTATTGATGTTTTTCGGGATAGCATTACTGGCTGTTGCAATGCTGGTATTGATCCTTGCAGTAAAAAGAGTATCATTTAAA
>JBHPLC010000103.1:0-6020 GCA_042564455.1 Candidatus Zhuqueibacterota bacterium
TAGCCTTCTTTGTCTCAAGAAGGAATTTCATATATTTACTTGTGTATTCTTCACTCCAGCCTGCTCCGCCAAGAAGCAGAGCATAATTTTTACCCAATTCCTGCGAAATTCCCGAACCGGAAAAGTGAAAAAGTAAAATCATACTTAAAACAAGGATTTTAACATATCTATTCTTAAATTCTTTCATATAATTTTCCGCTGTTACGGCAGCCCCTTTCTTCTTCGTAAAACCCATTCGACAGATAAAATTAATAATGCTAAAAGAAACGTAAAAGGAGTATCCCAGATATATTCTGTCCTGTAAACCGAGGTTCTTGCAGCTTTTGAAATAAGATTCGACGGAATGGCATTAAAGTTCTCCGGTTCATAATATATTCCGTCATTGGCTTCAGTCAGGTTCTGCAGGAAAATCTTTTTAAGATTTGCGTTAAAATATTCCTTTTTCGACGGCCTGTTGAGGAAACTCTTGCGGTGTTTACCTAAATCTTTTCCGTCTTTTAAAGCTTCAACATTTATCTCATAAACTCCTGGCTCCTGAGAAACAAAATTCGCAATATATTCCCCTTCTTCCTGAAGGTCAGGACGAAATCTGATAGGGATTACAGTTCCAAAAGGATCTGTAATTGTTCCTTCAACATCTGCAAAATCCTGAGGCAGATAATTATCATCAAAAACCTGGACTCTTATCTCAAGTTCATCACCCGGTGCATATAAATTGCCCGGCAGATCAATATTTACCCCGTTGGGAGTTGATGACACCAGCCACCTGGCAAACTGCCTCCAGAATCTTTCATGCCTTGTATCTTCACCATCCCTTGACATCTGCCATCTCCATGTACTTGAAGTAGCAAGAGCTGCTGTCCTTCCTTTACCATATCTCTGGATCGCAAGTAAAGGTTCAGTCCCGCCTTTCTCATCTTCAAGCTTCTCAGCTAAAACAGTTGCCCCGGGCTTAACACCTCCAAAATAGTTCATTTCCGTGATCTTAGGCATTTCATCCCACATTGCCCTGTTCGTTCCGTAATCATTTGCGAATTTCAATATCGGATGTTCAAGTCCCTCCTGTGTTGGGACAAATTTCATGCCTACTTCCTCAATATCTGGCGGAGGATTGTAGAAATCAGGCCTTATGATCTGTTTTTTTCTCGGATCGATTATTACAGGAAGCAGATCATCGATCGGAGTATTCCAGTAATCCCCTTCCGCAAAAGAATGTTTTGCACCGAGCATCAGGAATCCGCCGCCGCGGTTCTTTACAAATCTTTCTATCATATCAAGCTGCTCAACAGAGAAATAAGATGCTTCAATATCTCCGAATATTACGGCTTCGAATTCAAAAAGCTCTTCCTGTGTTTTGGGAAATCCGCCTTTCAGTTCATCCGGATGTTTCACTCCCTGACGGTAATACCTGTCACCTCCAAGACGGCTCATTGATGTGAATTCAAAAACCTGGTCACCTTCCAGCGCTCTCTTAATAAATTTAAAATCCGGTCGGGGATGACCCTCAAAGAACAGAACACGGATAGAATCACTCTGTGTATCGATCAATATGTTCAGAGTGTTGTTTTCATCATTAATTTCATCAGGCAGACTTTCGATCTTCAGAGTATATTCGGATACCTCGTTTTCTTCAGGTTCAAAAAAGAACGAGAAATGATCCGTTTTTCCGCCCCCCTTAATATTCTTCAGCTCAGTATGAGACAACTGATCATCTTTATACATACTGAATTTTAACGGTTCGACTTCCTCTATTGAACTTCTTACCTTTACTGAGATCTCTGCTCCGGCTCCTTTTTTAAGTCCTTTATTGTAGGTAACATCCAGCAGTTCACGCTCCTGCTCAAACTGTTCACTGCCTATACCGACAATATGTAAAGGGATATTAAGACTTCTGAGTTCTTCCACCATACTTAAAGGATTATCCGTGCTGTTATCGCTGCCGTCCGTAAGCATCACAATACCTGTTAATGGCAGACCTTTAAAATCAGATATTATTCGCTCGAGAGCATTAGCATAATTTGTTTCTTTACCGTTGCCCAGAATATACCCAATACTGTCCACACGGGAAATATCATCACTGAAGGAATACAAACGGATCTTGAAATTCTCTTCAAGTTCAGGAATGATCCCGTCATCACTGTTAGTCAGAATATGCCTAATATCATCCAGCCTGGATTCTCCGAATTTACCATCCGGTATGGACATGCTTGATGATCCGTCCACAAGGACAGCAAGAAAATTCTCGTTCGGAACAATATCTGGCATAATAAGAGAAGGCTCAAATAACGGCAGGCATAACAGTATTAATGCCAGTATCTTCAGACTAAGAGATAAAGCCTTGCCTTTGACAGTTGTATAGATATTAGCGATCTTATATATGATAAAGAATACAATAATTAAAATCGCTGTCAGAATAAGGTAGGGTATAAATGCCCTGCCTGCCTGTAGGATCAGGTCACCTTCTGAATAATTCGTGGTCTTAAATTTAAACAGCCACTCAAATATAGATTCCCACATAGTTCCTTCTGCTTCCGGCTCTATTTTTTGATTATCTTCTTGGTTTTTGATAATGATTCAAAATACTTCTCTAACAGCTTCCTGTATTCCTGCGGAACATCAGCATTCCGGGCTTCAAAAAGCTTTTTCTCAAGTTCAAGTGTATCAATTTTTTTCATCAGGCTCATTTCTATCTGCGACAGCGACTCATTTACAGAGTTCTTAAAAAACTCCGCACTGGCTTCATCGAGCAGTATACCCTGATTATGCAGTTTTCCTAAATTATTCCTGCTGTTATTGATATTGCTTCTCATCTGGTTATCGTTACCGAAATCACGCTGAAGTCTTTCAAGAAGTTGCTCCGTACGCTGCATTTCTCTCTGAAGTCTATTCTGATTCGCTGCTCTCTGCTGTTCCAGACTCTGCATATTCTGCCTGTTTCCACCGCCCTGCTGCTGACCCTGCTGCTGTTGGCCCTGCTGTTGGCCCTGCTGTTGGCCCTGCTGTTGGCCCTGCTGCTGTCCCTGGCGGCCCTGCTGGTTCTGCTGCTGTTGACCCTGACGGCCCTGCTGATTCTGTTGTTGTTGATTCTGCTGACCCTGCTGGTTCTGCTGATTCTGTTGTTGCTGCTGTTGATTCTGCTGATTCTGCTGGCCCTGGCGACCCTGCTGATTTTGCTGGTTCTGCTGGCCCTGGCGACCCTGCTGATTTTGCTGGTTCTGCTGTTGTTGACCCTGCTGCTGCTGTCCTTGCTGGTTTTGCTGCTCCTGATTTATCGATTCTTCGATCTGCCTTGATTCATTCATCGCCGAATTAAACCTTTGAAGTTGTTCCCGCACATCCTGAACCGACTGGTTGAGTCTATCGCTTTCATCAAGAGGCACTTCTTCCTGAAGGCTCTGTGCCACACCCTCAAGTTTATCCAGTGCAAGCTGGATATCACTCTCTAACAGCCGTGCAGTAAATAAGAATCCCTGATCGATCGCTCTTTGCGAATCGTCCATTTGAGCTTCGATATCTTCTCTTTGTAAAGTTCTGAGAAAATTCTCCATATCATTAGCGATCTGAGGACTTTCTTCCTCTGTTCTCTGCTGTATGGATTCAGCAAGATTCTTTATGCTCTCAACATTATCCATAATATTTTCACGTTTATCGCTCAATCTCCTGACATCTTCCCTGGGAGGTCTTCTGTTCTGGGTCTGCTGTGATTCGCTAAATGTCTTTTCAATATCTATTGAAAGGTTATCTTCCTGTTCTCTCAGTCTGTTGAATCTGTCATTGAAGTTCTCAACTATATCTCTGGTGCTTTCGGCTCTGTTCGTCTGAAGTTCCTGCTCAACCCTGTCAAGATTTTCCAGTGCCTGCCTCTGTTCCGACATAGCACGCTGCTGGTTTTCATTCTGCATTTCCTGTGATGCCTGCTGCATATTCTGAGCGGCCTGCTGCATATTCTGCTGCATCTGTTCCGTTATCTGCTCATTATTTCTGGACTGCTGCTGCATCTGGTTCATCAGGTCCTGAGCTTCCTGCTGTAATTGTTCTTGTTCTCTCTGCAGTTTTTCTGCTTCACGTTTATTGTTCTCTTCCTGCTGATTTCTTCTGTTCTGCTCATTTAATTTTTCCTGCTTCCGGGCAAGCTCTTTCAGTTTATCGAGAAGTTCATCAACTTCCTGGTTCTGCTGTTCCTGCTGGCTCTGCTGCTGCATTTCATATCTGTCACGGGTGGCATCAAGTTCAAGGTCCTGAAGCTCCGACATACGGTCCTGATTAGACTGGCTCTGCTGACCCTGCTGCTGTCCCTGTTGTCTCTGCTGCTGTACACGCTTTTCCTCATTCAATGCATCGGCTTTCAGCAGGTTGTTCAAAGCCTTCTGTTCTGGGCTGATCGCATCTCGTAACTCGGCATCTTCAAGTTTATCTACTGCCTCACCCATATATTTTATTGCTTCTCTTAAATATGCTACTATTTGCTGATTGGTCTCATCATCTATCATTTCGGCTGAGAACTGAGTTTCGTTCACTCTGTTCTGGATATCATTTTCCAGATTGGACTGAGCCTGTGTCAAGGCATCTAATGTTTCCTTAAATTCATCCTCTTCCATTTGATCCTTCATTCTCAACAACTTCCATGTTGCTACAATTATCTCCTGCTGGCTCAGTACCGCTCCGCTTCTTTGCTGTTGCTGCTGCTGCTGCTGTTGCTGCTGTTGCTGCTGATTTGCCACCTGCGTGTAATTGGCTTCAAAAGGAGCAATTTCCATAAAATACATATCCGTATATTCCGGATCATCTACATGAAAATTGTCTTCGGCTTCAATATAATAAGAGACCAGGTCTCCCGGTGCCAGATCATAATCCTCAAGCAGGAACAAATAAGAACTTCCAACTTCAGTATCACCCCTCGATGCACGGTTTATCATCCCGACAGACTGTTCCTCTTCACCATTAATATTATATCTTAACGTTATATTATTTACACCAAAGTCATCTTTGACATCTACAGCTACAAGAACCTCTTCTATAGGATTGACTTTAATATCTCTCATCGGATCGGTTATAGTAATCTCCGGTTTCTGGTCTTCGACCGGTACGATCCTGTATTCAGCAGGGAATTTGTTGTTTTTTTCCTGTTCATCAGTCAAATTTATATGATAAAGATCCTGCTCTTCAATCTTTAACTGTGCTGAGAATTTACCGTCACCCAAAGATCTTATCGGAATTCTAGATCCGCTGTCAAGTTCAAGTTCGCCGGATTCCGAGGATCCGGTTGTCTCAATGGTCAAAGTTACAGTGGAACCTGTCAATCCCCGGATGTTGCCTGTACTCTCCTCGGTTCTGTCCGGCAGTCCTGTGTATTCTGGGTATTCATACTTTAGGTCAATATTTGTCACCTTAGGGAATTCATATAACTCAATATTATATACCGGAGAACGTTCCTGATCAACCTCAACAAAATATTGCACCGGTTCCTGAATGTTTATGAACTGATGAGCATAAACCGGCTCACCGAGGCCCTGCTCCATATTCTGCTTTTTCCAGATATCTTCACCTTCTTTATAATGAAGGACAACATCATTTAACGCTTCATCCGGAAGCTCTGCAATTATTGCCTGAGACTGCCCCTTCTCAATTTCAACATCACCCGGGCTTACTGTCATATCTCCCTGTTCTTCTGCCTCCTGGGCAAGAGTCAGATTCAGCTCCGAAGCAACTTCCTTAATATCTTCCATGAAGGTGTAAACAGCAAACAGGAATATCGCCATTACCGCATACGAAGAATAGGAGAGTATCTGTTCTTTCCTGCGGTCGACGATCGTTCTGATCTCTATCGTCCGGGCTTTTTGAGACGCATCATCAATAAGTTTATCGATTATCAGATTTTTCTCTTTGATAGCATCGCTTTTGCTTATTTCAATGGCGCTGTTGATCCGGTCTTCAAGCTCGGGCAGCTTTTCTTCAACATATAATGCTATCTTCTCATCGGTAAGTCTAATCAGACCCGGCCTGATAAAGTACTGGAACAG
>JBHPLC010000104.1:0-5992 GCA_042564455.1 Candidatus Zhuqueibacterota bacterium
TGAATCCTCAGTTATCCATTTCAGTGTTACATTAAGCGTTGAATAAAGATCAGGACAATCAATATATTATAAAAAGTGAAACAAAGTTTTGTATACTGCGTAGGTATATGTTATATAAATTATAATAAATGCAATAAGGAGGATCCATGATCCCTCTGTCCAGGCGGGAAGAACAGGTGCTGTTATCCATATGGAAACTGAAGGATGATGCTTATCTTTTATCCATAAAAAAACATCTTTCTAAGCTTACCGGAACAGAATGGGCTCTCAGCACGGTACAGAAACCCCTTCTTCAGCTTGAGAGGAAAGGTTTTA
The DNA here is from genome assembly GCA_042564455.1 of Candidatus Zhuqueibacterota bacterium. Classification (GTDB taxonomy): domain Bacteria; phylum SM23-31; class SM23-31; order SM23-31; family SM23-31; genus JBHPLC01. The sequence goes on from JBHPLC010000104.1 coordinate 316, forward strand.
TTACAACCTATATGGGAGAAGCTTCCCCTGTAAGAGGAGGAAGAAGAAAAAAGCTGTGCAAAATATCTCCTAAAGGAATCGATGCGCTGAAGGAATTAAAAAAGGAACAGGATATTCTTTGGAATGATTTTCTGAATGTTGTATTAAGATCAACTGATTAACATGAAAAAAGAAATTAACAAATACCCAAATATCGGTGACAGGATTTTAAGGCTTGTATCCACCGAATATGAAAGCGAATCATATATTGGCGATATTGAAGAATATTATAAAGATATCGTCGCCGAAAAAGGCCTGCTTTATGCAAAGTCGTGGTATGTGATCCAGGTAATAAGGTCTGTAATTACGAACCTGTTAGTATCATTTTACTGGAGTATTATTATGTTCGAAAACTATATCAAAATATCATTCAGAAATTTTTTTAAATACAAACTATTTTCCTTTATAAATATTTTCGGGCTGGCGATCGGTATTGCAATCTGTATGATAATAAACCTATGGATACAGCGGGAACTGAATTACGACAGTTTCCACAGTAGATCAGACAGGATATGCAGGATTGAGCGGGAACTTTTTCGTGACAACCTGTACAGCAGATGGCCGATCACCGGAGGAATTTATAAACAGGCTCTTATAGATGAATACCCCGAGATAGAAAATGCCACACGTGTCTGGGGCCGGGAGTTCTCCGTTATATCACACGATAATCAGACTTACAGGCAGGGTATGTTTGCCGTTGATAATTCCTTCCTTGAAATTTTTGACTTCGATCTGATAGAGGGTGATAAAAATACGGCCCTCAAGGAACCCAGATCCGTTGTAATGACCAGGGAAAATGCGATAAAGTATCTTGGCACCGATAATGTTCTGGGCAAAACAGTATCATTCGAGCAGCAAGGTAATCTGATCGATATGAAAGTAACGGGAATTATTAATGATGTCCCAAAAAATTCACATATTCAGTTTGACATGCTGATGTCCATTTCTTCTTATCCGGAGACAATATTCAACAGCTGGAGAGGCAATAATTTATATACTTATGTTTTATTGCAGGATAATACCGATCGAAAAGTAATGGAAGAAAAACTGAAAGGTTTTGTAACTCAGCATTTGGAACCGGTATACGTGGATCTGCTGGGACAGGGTTTAGGAATACACGAAGTATTGAAAATGCACCTGTTTCCAATAACAGATATTCATCTGAATCCAGCCGAGAACTGGGAACTGGAAGCGGGAGGAAATATATATTCTGTATACATATTCTCATCAATCGCAATACTGATATTATTTATTGCCTGTGCCAATTTTATCAATCTCTCGACAGCCCGTGCGAATAAACGGGCAAAAGAGGTCGGTTTAAGAAAAACTGTCGGTGCAAGTTCATCTCAGCTGAGATCACAGTTTATAATTGAATCAATTCTGTCAGCATTTATAGCAATGATCATATCGGTGATCCTGATAGCGCTGCTGATACCATTATTTAACAGAGTATTTAACGAAACATTATCTGTTCTGCATATTTTAAATCCGCAGAATTTCCTTATTTATTTAGGGCTTGCTGCAGCCGTAGGTTTATTATCCGGGCTGTATCCCGCATTCTATATGACAAGATTCGATCCTGTTGAAACTCTTAAAAGTGGTACACAATCAGGGATGGGAAAATCAATATTCAGAAGAAATATGGTAGTTATCCAATTCGCAATTTCAATTACACTGATAATAGGCATGCTAACAGTTTATAAACAGATGAATTTTATACAGAACAAATCCCTGGGATTTGACAAAGAGAATGTAGTGATCCTCCCTATAAGAAGCACTCAGGTAAGAACAGGTTACGAGAACTTCAGGAATAACCTTCTGACAGAATCAAGAGTGATATCAGTTTCCGCATCTTCTGATGTCCCTATCGAATCAAATTTCAGCAATACATCTTTTTTCAACCGGGAGAATCCGAATGATTTCATAAATCTGATAGTCATGTCGGTCGATTATGATTATGTGGACACTTATAAAATGGAATTGTTAGCTGGTCGGGGATTCTCCAGGGATTTCAGTACGGATACTGTCGGAACATTACTGATAAATTCTGCAGCTGCTAAAAGGATCGGATGGTCACCGGAGGAGGCTGCCGGGAATGAGCTGAGCCTTGGAGATCCCATCAATCCGGGACGTAAAATTGTAGGCGTGCTCAATAATTTCAACTTCAGATCGTTAAGAAGTGAAGTTGAACCGTTGGCAATACTTTTTTCAGAGAGTAATGCCCGGGCGATTTCGATAAGGATCACTCAGGGTAATTTAAACGATGCTGTTGAAACTATCAGGCAGAGATGGAAAACTGAGTTTCCCGATGAACAGTTCGATTATTTTTTTCTGGACAGCACATTGGATCAGCTGTATAATAACGAAATAAGAATGCAGAATATATTCATCGTATTTTCATGTTTTTCAATACTGGTAGCCTGTCTGGGACTTTTTGGACTTGCGGCATTTACTGCAGAAACAAGAACAAAAGAGATCGGTATCCGGAAAGTGCTTGGTGCATCAAGCAAAAATGTCATTTTTCTGCTGTCGAAAGAATTTACAAAATGGGTAGTACTTGCAAATATTATCGCGTGGCCAGCCGGGTGGTACATAATGAATAAATGGCTTCAGAATTTTGCCTATAAAACCGACATGGGATTCTTTGTTTATATCCTGGCCTGTGTTATGACACTGGGGATCGCAGTTTTTACATTCAGCTTTCAGTCATTCAAAGCCGCCCGCAGCAATCCGGTCGATTCACTGAAATATGAGTAGCAAGCTTAGCCATATAATAATTTACAAAAAACAGGATCATATTGGTCCTGTTTTTTTATGTATTAAACTCTCCTGCCCTGCACTCAATGAACATGACTAATATTCCTTCCCTGCAAATGAAAATATTTGGCCGATTAAAAAGTTTTTTTCTTGATATTTAGCTCTTCCGCATATATATTTCTACCAAATCCAATACCGGGGGATAAAATGTTCAGAAAACTCTCCGTTTTATTAGTTCTTGTTTTTATTATATCAACCATAACAGGCTGTGCCACATTCAGGTCGGAGCTTGACGGTGTTTATGATCAGGCAACAATAAAAAACACCGATTCGGGAAAGGTCAAAGTTCTTTTTATCCTCAGGCATGTCCGGCAGGCCGAGGGTCTGGATGCGATACCCAAACTTGACCGTCAGAACCAGATAATACGGGATTTTGATGATCTTTTCCTCGACGCCATCAAGGAATTCAGCAATATTGAAAGTTATGACACATACGTGGAGTACTCTTCAGATGTGCACGACCCAGACAGGCGCGCGCGGAAAAAGCAGCTTATTAACCGGAATGATTTTATTATCGAATACACGTACGAAAGGAAATATTCATTCGTAAACCGGTCACTGGGTACGACTTTTTCGGTGCTCACCCTCACACTGATACCAATCCCCAGTTCGGTACAGTACACATTTAATGCGAATGTTCTTAATAATGATGAAGAACTGATAAAAAGTTTTACACGGACGGCGACTCTGAAGACCTGGACACAGATGTTCCTTATTTTCGCCCAGCCTTTCCACAACGAGGACACAAAAAAAGAGCAGGTCTACATCGAGGCGATGCACGATATCTTCCGGCAGATCGAAACTGAGAAGATTTTAAGTAAATAAAGGACATAACTTCATCCTAAAAACACTTTTACTGAAATTATGGGATTTTAAAACACTTCAGGATTAATACTTGAAACAGAACAACGTTCTTATTCCTGGCTGCCGGGGATCTGGCCGTACTGACCAACTACGATAAAATTGTCATCTTTCCAGTCTTCCTGAGGCAGTGCTTCCTTGAGTGAACCGTCTTGTGTGCGGTAAACCAGCCTTTCGATCCCTGCATTGATAATCATTCGCAGGCATATAACACACGGGAAAGCCTCTACAAAAGAACCGTCGGGATTTTCGCCGACGAGATACATCGTCGAACCCAGCATAGAAGAGCGGGAGGCCTGAATTATTGCATTCTGTTCTGCATGAACCGAACGGCAGAGTTCGTAGTTCTTGCCATGTTGGATCTCGTGTTTTTTCCTCCAGCAGAATCCGTGTTCGATTGAGGATTTCACCTTACGGGGAGCACCGTTATATCCTGTAGCCACGATCTCATCCTGATTAACGATGACAGCACCGAAATGGCGTCTGAGGCATGTTGAGCGGTTGAAAATATTTGTTGCAATTTTTATATAATATTCATCTTTACTGATTCTTGTATCATTCATCCGAAAGTCCTTTAAGTTTTCTGAATTCCCTGTCCACTTTTTCCCACAGATCAGATATTGATCCATTGTTCAGAATTATTTTGTCGAATTCCCAGCCGTCGAGGTCGATCTCACTTGTGTGGTTGGGATCCCTGTCCTGCGCAAGATAACCTACCCTGTCGATCTTCCAGACCTCGCCACCCATTTCCTTAATCATCTGGGATTCGTTCTTGAAACGTGCGTCGGAAATAACATAATCGATATCCGGATTCGATTCGACCAGTTCTCTTACTATATCTACCCAGTAATCCCAGCCGAAATTCCTTCTGCGAAACTCAGTGCCCCAGAACTGCAGCAGTGTACCGTCTTTTTCTATCATTCCGCGATAGACATAATCCGCACTGTGCTGTAGGCCTTCCTCTCGGGAACCATTTTTTTTGATCCAATCGATAATCGAATCATCCGGATCGTTGAGTATAAAGTAATCCTCATTTAAAGGTTTGATAAAAAATGCGGACGGATCTTCTCTGTATAAAATATTGCCTTTTCGGCACTCGTCATACAGGGCATCGGCAAAATGTATTACCCTGCAATTGTAATTTTTCATTAAATAATCAGCAGCCGTGTCCTTACCCTGCCGGGCCTTATGACCCAGCCCTAAAATTATCCTCTTATTTTCAGCCATATCAGTCAGCTTTCACCAGTATTAATAATCGAATATTCATTTCTTATTTTGCGGAACTAACCTTTACTAAATGATCTTTAAAATCCTCGACATCTTCAAATGATCTCGTTACAGCAATCTCAGGATCCCAGAAAGGACTCAGTCCGAAGCTTTTCGGATAATAGAGATAGACTTCCTTTCCATGTGTAAAAGCATACATTATCTCCTGGTTTACGCCCGGTGAGTTTTTTTCTACCGGATAATAAACCGCTACCAGATCGCTCTGCGAGATAAGTTTAAAATCCCGCCAGACAGTGGCGGCTTTCAGCTGTTTCTGTATCCTGTTATTCTGACTCTCTATTTCTCCGAGGTCTTTGATGGACAGCGGATTAAATACTATAAAGTGTTTCCTCAGTTCGTCTGCAATTGCTGACGCTTCATCAAGAAGCTGGGGTTGTTCCTGCTGTATCGCCGTTATCGGAAAACTCATGTAGAGCTTTTTTCTTTCCGGATAAAGAAGCATATTGCCGAGACTCGATATATTCTCTTCTGTTGCTATCATATAAAAAGGTTTCTTCTGGAACATAGCGAGGGTTTCGGTAGTGAACATCTCCTCATCACGCCAGATGGCGATCTCTTCGAGGTTCAGGCGGTTAGCCCACTGCGAATCCGCATCCAGGTTCTTATAAATCTTGTGCGCATCATCCACAAAATTCACATAAATATCCGGATCGATCCGGTTAAGGTAATGAAC
>JBHPLC010000105.1:0-5969 GCA_042564455.1 Candidatus Zhuqueibacterota bacterium
ACTTTAAATAATAAACATGAACTAAGAAGAGCAGTCACAAGATTATTTGATGAGTTATTGGTTGATGAAATGCAAGATACAAATCCATTGCAGTTTGAAATATTGAAACATTTTTCAGGTGAAGGTGTTAGGTTGTTTTGTGTCGGTGATCCTGCTCAATCTATTTACAAATTTCGAGGAGCTGAGTTTCAGCATGTATACAAATTCAATCAAATATTTAGTAATAGTACAACAATACCTCTATCTTTGAATTATCGTAGTTACCAAGAAATACTTGATTTAGCAAATTGGCTAATTAATCGGTCCCCATTAGACTATAGAAATGAATTAAAAGCAAATCGCGGAACATCTGGCTATTTACCATCATTATCAGATTTTGATAGTATTCAAGATGAAGCGAGTTGGATTGCTGATAAAATCCTTGAAAGAAAAGAGGCTGATATTCCTTTTAGAGACGTTATGGTATTAGTCCGTTCTGGATTTGATGCAAAACCAATTGAAGCAGAGTTTATTCAAAGAGATATACCCTATTTTTTTATTGGTGGTACTAGTCTTACAAAATCAGCCCATGTTCGTGATGTTTTATCTTTGTTGAGAATTGTAAGAAATGAACAGGATGATTTGGCTTGGATGCGATTTCTTAAACTTTGGCCTAGGATTGGGGTAAAAACCGCAGAAAAACTGATAAATAATTTCTATGAGAAAACTGATAAAAAAGCGATAGAAATTCTATCAGAGAATATCGGAGATGATCATAATGCTATTTCTGCTTTTAAACAAACAAATTCTAATCAACGCACACCAAATGTTTGTGTTTCTAAAGCTGTTCTATCGCTTACTCCGATTCTAAAAGAGAGATATGATAAATGGAATTATCGTAGTCAGGATTTAAATTTGTTGATTACTGTATCTGAAAAATATAAATCTATTAATGAATTTATAGATGCTTTTACACTTGAACCAATGACAAACACAGAAATTGGAAAATTAGAAGGTGACGATGCGGTTTTATTAATTACAGTTCATAGTGCAAAAGGAACAGAAGCACCAATTTGTTTTGTAGCAAATGCAAAACCAGGTACTTATCCTCATAGCCGTAGTTTTGGTGACTTGGATTCCGAAGAAGAGGAAAGAAGAATCTTATATGTTGCTCTTACGAGAGCAAAAAACGAGCTATTTGTTTCGCGATCAACAGATTATAGGAGTAGCTTCTTTGTTGAAAATGAATTGACAGAAGGTGAAGTATACTTTTTGTCAGAGGTTCCTGATGAATTAGTTGTGAAAGAAATATATAGTTGGGATATAGATGATTCCAGTGGGATATCATCACTAAAAGATATATATTGAAAAACTAGCAATCACCTAATCAATATCAGGAAATTAATTTATAATTATACACTATATTTAATCTCACCCCCCCCATTACCACCATCAAACCATCACCCCTATTTCGATCCGGTTTTGTCCGTCTTCCGCCCAATAATAGCGGTACCGACGAGGTCGCCGGTTATGTTGCCTGTGGTCGTGCCGATGTCGAGGACAGGCCAGATAGCCGCAAGAACGGGCACCAGCGTCAGCGGCAGGTTCAGGGATTGAAGCAGTATCGTTGACATAACGATCCCCCCGCCTTTGATACCGGCATTCGCTACCGACAGAACAAAACAGATCATAACTGCCTGAATAACAAACGCGAACGATACGTCAAAATTATGCAGGTATGCCGCAAACAGGGCAATAGTGCTGAAAACTACCGCCGAACCGTCCATGTTGAACGTCAGGCCGAACGGAAGCGTGAATCCCCACACTTTCTTGGGAATTCCGAGGTTCTCCTCTGCGACTTTCATCGAGACCGGAAGTGTCGCCGCGCTTGATGTCGTACTCGCCGCAACGAACAAAGCAGGGGAGATGTCCCGGTAAAACTGAAGAGGATTCCTCTTCGCGAAAACTTTGATAAGCAGCGGGTAAACTACGACGAACAAAAACGCTATCCCGGTATAAAACGCAATAACGAACATACCGACATCGGATATCAGGCTCCTGTCTAAGGAAACCACCAGGTCGGCTATCAGGACACATATCCCGTACGGTGCGAACTTCATGATTATGTTCGTAATTACCATCATCAGCTCAGCCCCCTCTTTTATAATGGAACGAAGGTTCCCGCTCTTCTTATGCATCAGTATCACCGCTATACCTACAATGACCGCAAACACGATTATCTGCAGGATATTGCCCTGTGCAAAGGCCTCGACAGGATTGGCAGGGAACCACTGAACGATATTATCGAGGATATTGAACTCCCCGGCCTGCTCTAACGTCCCGGTATCAAGGCCGCTTATCGACTGTGTTCCGGGTCTCAGCATTGCGGTTATCGCCAACCCTGCCACCACGGCAAGAACCGACGTAGAAACAAAATACAGCAGCGCCGAACCGCCTAACAGACGCACAGTCCTAAGGTCACTCATCGATATGACCGAATCTGCGATGGTGAAAAACACCAGCGGCACTACGAGCATTTTTAACAGCCGCAGAAAAATATCTCCGATAGGTTTTATCACCCCGACATGCTCACCGAGTAAAACACCGAGAAGCACTCCGCATATTATACTGATGAGTATCTGAATATTCAATGACTGCCTGAACCACCATTTCATATCGAAAATCCCTTTTATGACGTGCTGAATTTGTTGTAAAATGTGTTGTTATAGATCAAATAACAGGGGATTGCTTGGACAAAAACAATAATGGCACATTATTTATTTTTGTTATTTGTTCTTTAAGGCAAGTTCGTGCGCTTTTTCGAGCAAATAGTATTATTTGGTTATTAATTCTATATGATACAGTTATACGGATTTGAATTTTGCTGAAGATTTCCCCACATTAAAATTCTTTGTTTTTGATTGATTAAATTCAGAATATTTTCTACCTTAGAATACTTTCCTTAATTGACAGCTTATTATATTAAATATACCCAATTATTCCAGAGGTGAATTATGAGTGCTCCGACAGAATCCCGTCTGAGACAAGGCAGGCAAGATTGAGCAAAAAACGAAATAAACCGACTTATGATGAATTAGAGCAGCGAATTAAGGAAATTGAAGAGGCTTTAAGCGTCAACGAAGAAAAATTTGATAAAACCTTAGAACTGCTGATACAGAGTGAGAAGCAGTTCAGAGACCTTGTGGAGAAGGGAAATGTGGCAATATCCATGGAAGATATTGACGGCAACCTGACCTATTCAAATGCTAATAACGCTGCTCTGTATGGATATACTGTTTGTGAATTAATGACAAAAAAATACAGTGATGTTGTCCATCCGGACGATCTGGAAAAGGTGCAGAATAACCATAAAAAACGCGTTGCCGGAAAAAAAGTTAAAAGATATGAATTCAGGGGATTAAAAAAAGACGGAAGTATTATATGGCTCGATGTTGACAGTGTCCCGGTTAAGGAGGACGGCAAAATAGTTGGTGTCAGGAATTATTTCTGGGATATCACCGAACGAAAAAAAGCGGATGAGGCGCTAAAGAGTGAAAAAGATTTCAGTACTAAACTGATAGATTCTTCTCCGGCGTTCTTTGTAGCAATTGACCACAGGGGATTTCTGAAAATGATCAGCAAATCCATGCTCAGGGCTTTAGGCTACAAAAAAGAAGAAGTTTTAGAAAAAGAATATATGTCAATATTTGTGCCGAAAAAGGATAGAAAGAAACTCGCAAAAGTATTTAATGAACTTACAGCAAAAGAGACAAGCGCTTATACTGTTAACCGGATTCTGTCAAAAAATGGAAAGGAATTTACAACTGAATGGTACGGCAAATCGATTTTTGATAATGAAGGAAATTTCGACTATTTTTTCGGAGTTGGTATGGATATATCTGAAAAAAGCAAAGCAGAAGATGAAAAGAATAAACTCCAGGATCAGCTTTTTCAGGCTCAGAAAATGGAATCGGTCGGCAGGCTTGCAGGAGGTATTGCTCATGATTTTAATAATATTCTTACAAGTATTATTGGATATGCAGAATTATTAAAAATGCGGTTGGGTGATAAATCTCAACGAAATAGTCAGGCGGTTTCAGTAATTCTTGAAAGTTCGCACAGGGCTGCTGTCCTGACAAAGCAGCTTCTTGGATTTGCCCGCAAGGGGAAACATGAGCCCGAACCAATGGATCTGAACAACACTCTGCAGCATGTATTAATGGTTTTAGACAGGATCTTTGAAAAAAATATAGAAATTGTCACCGATTTTGGTACTATTCCTAATGTCTATGCTGATAGAAATTGGATGGACCAGGTTTTTACCAACATTATTATAAACGCCAAAGATGCAATGCCGGATGGCGGTACATTGATGATAAAAACAGATGTCATTAATTTGGATTATAACCTCATAACATCAATCCCGGAGATCGAACCCGGTGAATATGTCAGAACAGCTATTACTGATACCGGGACAGGGATGTCTAAAAAAACTACAGATCGAGTATTTGAACCGTTCTTTACCACAAAAAGAGAGGGGGAAGGAACCGGACTCGGTCTGGCTACGGTTTACGGAATAATCAAGAATCACGGCGGCAATGTTACTGTCTACAGCGAACTCGGTGAAGGGACTACTTTTAATATCTATCTCCCGATCACTCTGGAAGATGTTGCGGAAGATAAAATTGAAGCAGAAATTGTTGAGGGAGATGCCACCATATTGGTAGTTGATGATGAAGAGCATATTAGAGATATTGCAAAAAGCCGGTTGGAACAGGCCGGGTACAGTGTGTTGTCCGCAGAAGACGGCAGGAAAGGTCTGGAAATGTATCTGGACAATAAAGACAAAATCGATATAGTTCTGCTTGATATGATAATGCCTAATATGTCGGGTAAGGAATCTTTCTTAGCCATGAAAGGAGTAAATTCGGATGTTAAGGTGATAATAATGAGCGGTTTTAGCAAAACCGGGAAAGTGGAAGAGATTTTATATGAAGGCGCTGTCGGGTTTATTCAAAAACCGTTCAGTCTTCAGGAATTAACACAGATTATCGCCGATACACTGAATTGACATTCAAAAAAGGTTCGGAAAAATCAGTAATTTTACCAAATAAATTAAGGGGGGCTTGATGAAAAGAAAGATATTCATCTCTCTTTTTATATTTTTGCTATTATTGGTCTTTAGCTGCAAAAAATCAGAAGATCCTTCGGGAGAAATAACATCTGTATTGGACGTCGAAGAATGTGTCAGTGTTTGGGTGGCCATGTGGAATTCCTATGATCTGTCCCAGGTTGATGAGCTGTTTATTCAGAATACGCGGCTGACCTATTTCTCTTCAGAAAAGGAAGGCGCTATTATTGGTATAGATTCTGTAAAAGCGCACCACGTCGGATTCGGATTTGTCGAAGGAGGTAAAGAGCAGGAAAACCAGTTATGGTTAGATGATGTCCACACCGAAATTTTCGGATCATGTGCTGTTGTGACAGGAATATGGTTTTTTCAGAAACCATCTGAGGATTTACAGCGCGGCCCGGTGACATTCGTTTATGTGAAAGAAGACGGTAAGTGCCTGCTGGCACATTTGAATTTTGGTAATTATCCGGATTCAAATTGAATGTGTTGATCAAATGTATTCATTTTCCGATTGCATTTATTAAATAATATTATAAGTTTTAATACCTGCCTTTTCAAATAATATTATTTTGCGATTAATATCAGGGAGCAAAACAATGCTTTTTTTCGTCAAATACAGACTTAAGAATGAAAAGCTCGGCAACCTCGCTGAAGAAGTACGGTCAGGAGGACTGTCAATAAAAGCAAAACATGTTTTTACTTCCAGAGAGGATCCGTTTGTAGGTCTGACAATTTGGGAGGCTCAGGATCAGGATGAAATGACGGAGATCTTGGAAAAACTCGGAATGTTTGCAGATATCTCTGAAACAATACCGGTCATGTCTGCAAAAGATGCTCAGGAGAGGATATTCAGACA
>JBHPLC010000106.1:0-5779 GCA_042564455.1 Candidatus Zhuqueibacterota bacterium
ATCCAGAGTAGGATTATCTATCCTGATGATGCTAAGAGAGCAGGTATTGAGGGCACTGTCCGAGTTAAAGTTCTCGTTGATACTACGGGAACTACAATAAAATTTGAGGTTGCGGAATCTTTGACTGAAAGCTGTGATCAGGTTGCTATTGAGGCATTGAAGGCTACAAAATTTACTCCGGCAAAAAGCAGGGGCAGAAAGGTTCCATTCTGGATTGCTATACCAATCAAGTTCAAATTGAGAAATAGATATTGATTTTATAAGGAAAAACGTTAGTTAATCTGAATAATAATTTTTATTTGTAGTATTTTCAAGCCTTGTTTTTCATGGTGAGGTTGCTGTACAGAACAATGTAATTGCCCCGCTTAAAAGGTTATCTGTTCATAACAGATGGCCTTTTATCATTTTGATCTCAAAAAGCAGGAACAATGGTATAATGTAAAATGTTTTGTAAGTATTACAAAGTTTTGTCAATCTAACAAATTGCAAATCGAAATTATTTATGTGTATGGATTTAACACCAAAAACAAAACTGTATCTTTCAGTAATTTATGACCTGAGCAGGGATAAAACTTTTGCCAGGGTCACTGAAATTTCGAAAAAGATCGGTGTCAATAAGTCAACAGTTACCAACACCATGAAAAAAATGGCAAATAAAGGATTAATCGAGTACAGGCCATATGGATATATAGTCTTAAGCGATATAGCAAGAACGGAAGCAGAAAAGTTTTACGAAATAAGAAGGACATTTATAAATTTTATTGAGCATGAGCTGTCACTGCCAAGTGAGATCGCTGAAAGAAATGCTCATGCTGTTTTTAATATAAATGACGATATGGTAATAAACAGGATGAAAGATATGCTGAAACACCGGAATTCATGCGAAAAACATAAACTGGAAAATATAAAATGGTCTAAAGATAATAAACTTATCTGCCCTTATTAACAATTGATGATATCATATTTGAGGAAGTTCAATGAAATCTAAAATTTATATTCCCGCAGCTGTTTTCTTAATTATTTTTATACTGACCGGCTTGCCGGTCAATGCACAGCGTGTTGGTACTCCTTTCGGTCTGTCTGCTGAAAATCCCGGTATTTCCGTTATGGGCACTTTTCTTTCGAAGTATTCATCCGAATTAAAACGACCGGGTTTCGGAATATCTGATGCGGAGATCGGTTTTCAGTCTCCGGTTGATCCTTTTGCGAGGTTTGATGTCTTACTTCACTATGCATCCGACCGGTTTGTTTCAGGTCATGATCATTCTGATAATGAACATGAACACAGTTCAGGATTTGAAGTGGAAGAGGCTTTGATAACTCTTATGTCTCTGCCGGGAAATCTACAATTATCCGGCGGAAGAATGCGGTCAAAGATCGGAATACTGAATGTTATCCATCTTCACGATTATAATTTTGCGCATTATCCGAAAATTATAACACATTACTGGGGTGGTGAAGGTTTGGTTACTGATGGTGTGCGGGCATCCTGGCTGGCTCCAATGCCGTTCTGGACAGAGTTTGTTTTCGAGGGGCAGAAAACTCAGACTGAAGAGGATACCGATTATGCAACCGGCAGTCTGAACCTGTTTTTTCCAATCGGTGAGAGTGCAGGAATTATGTTAACAGGATCAGGGTACTTTGACAAACAGAATGAATTCAACCAGCTTATCCCGGATTTACACCATGATGAAGAAGAACAAGAGGCAGAGCATGAGGAGGAGTTGAATGAGTTTATTGATGAACTGATCAAAGACAGGAATGAAGAATTAAATGGATTCGGTTTCGGATTACGGTATAAATGGAAGCCTATTACTCAGGCTTTGTATAGACATTTTATTTTCCAGAGCGAAGTCATGACATGTATGTCGGATATTATTTGATGGGAGAATATAAATATGATCCGCGCTGGACAATCGGGGCCATGGTGGAAAAAACTGATATGCCGTATTTTTACGAGCAGAACGAAGGAATAGAACTTGAAAAAGGATCATTGAATGGATTTTCTACTGCTTTGTCTTATTTTCCAAGTCATTTTCAGCGACTTCGTATTCAGTTTGATTACTCTAAAGAAGAAGGATTTAAAGATAAAGCAATCACGTTTCAGTGGACTTTCCTGATCGGTCCGCATCAACCTCATGCATATTAAAGGAGTATATTTAATGAAGATAGTTATCACATATTTTGCGGTATTTTTATTGTTCACGTCATCTGTTTATCCAGTTGATGATAAACCGCTTGTAATAACGTCAACTGAGGACCTTTACGCGATCGCCTCGGCAATTGGCGGGGATGCTGTTAATGTTGAATACCTGGCTCCCGGTAAGGCTAATACACATCTGATAGAGGTGAAACCTTCGTATGCGGTTAAACTAATGAAAGCTGATGCCGTAATTGTTGTGGGTCTTGGTCTGGACAGATGGATGTTAAGGCTTATTGACAATTCAAGAAACCGGAAAATACGTCCGGGAACAGACGGTTATATTGATGCCTCCGAAGGCTGCAATATTCTGGACAAGGGGATAAATGTGGACAGGTCAATGGGGGATGTGCACCCTCAGGGTAATCCTCATTATTTACTGCATCCGAAAAACGGATTGACTGTTGCAGAGAACCTAACAAAGACATTCAGCGGTCTTTTTCCTGAAAATGCAGCAATATTTGAGGAGAATCTTAAGACTTTTCAAAATGATTTTGAAGATTTTAATAATAATTTAGTTGAGAAGCTGGGAAAAATAAAGGGATTAGAAGTTGTAACATATCATAAGATGTGGGACTATTTTTCTGATTTCAGCGGAATAGAACTTGTCTCCGAGATCGAACCTAAACCGGGTATCCCGCCGACCGCAGGACACACTCAGGAAGTGATCGAAAAAATCAAACAGACGGGTATAAAAATAATCATCAGGTCTCCATTCTATGAAGACAGAACACCGAAAAAGATCGCTTCTGAAACTGGGGCGGTGGTACTTACACTTGCACCTCAGGTAGGTGCTCTGGACGAAGTTAAGGATTACTTCTCCTTATTTACTTATAATATCAACAAAATTTATGAGGCCGCTCTTGGAAAATAATGATATTATTTCTATTAAGGGAGCATCTTTCGGATACGGGAGAAAAACTATTCTGGAAGATGTGAATTTTTCGATCCTGAAAAGTGATTTTATTGCATTCCTCGGTCCCAACGGAGCGGGAAAATCGACATTGATGAAAGCTATCATGCAGCAGATAAAACCATTATTGGGGACGGTCGCTCTTAATAAAGATATCAAGATCGGGTATGTTCCGCAGATCGATACTGAGGGAAGTTTCTGGCCGTTAAAAGTCAGGGATTTTGTCGACATGTTCCAGCAGGAAAGATGCTGTACTGTGGAAGATGTGTTGAGTTCCCTGAATATAGAAAAATTTGCGGATAAGGTTATGCAGGATCTTTCCGGAGGACAGCGTCAGCGTGTACAGCTTGCTAAAGCACTGATAAACCATCCTGATCTTCTTATACTCGATGAACCTACAGATGGAATGGATGTGTCAGCTGAAGCTGATTATTTGGAATTATTAAAGGACCTTAACCGGAACGGAACTACGATAGTTCTTGTATCGCATCATTTGTATGATGTTCTGTCTGTGGCAAAGAAGATCGTCATTGTAAACAACGGGACAACGGTAATTACAGATACCGATTCTTTAATGAACAACCGAATATTAGACAAATTATATGACCGGCCATTTTTGACGGGGAGAGTCGGATCTTCACCGATAATTATTCCTGCTGAGCGAGGTTAATATGTGGGATTTTTATAATTATCCTGATGCATATAAACTTATCACTATTACTTCTTTATACGGTTTTTACTTAGCTCTTCTTGGTATTCCTCTTATTTTGAAGAAGCAGGCATTCACCGGTGCTGCGCTTGCTCAGGCAGCAGCCTTCGGGGGAGCTCTGGGCGCAATACTTCATCTTCCAAGGTTTGTATTGCCGTTTGTATGTATTCTTGGTACTCTTTCACTGATCATCCAGAGGCAGTCAAAAAGAACACCTGAAGACGGACCGGTAGCCATATTATTTATAAATGCAGCGGCTTTCAGTACTTTATTGATATCAAAAATGCCGACCGGTGAAGCAGACCTTCTCATAATTAATTTTGGTAATATACTTGCATTGAGCACTCCGGAACTTTGGTCGGGAATAATTATATCAGTTGCCGGAATAATAACATTCATGTACATATATTCCCCGCTTCTTGCTGTGATAAATGATATTGAAAGCGCAAAAGCCCTTGGTTACAGGCCATATTTGATCCTAAGCATATACACATTAATGCTGACAGTTGGTATTACATTCGGATTAATAATATTCGGGGTGATAGTAGTATTTGGTTTTTTGGTCACTCCCGCCTTTCTTGCATTAAGATTTGCAGATACAAGGTCCGGCTGGCTGATATTAATTTTGATATTAGCTGTTTTATCCGGAAGCGGAGGCCTCTGGCTTGCTTTCGGATTTGATTTTCCACCGGGACCTTTTATTGCAGGGCTATTAGGACTTTCAGCGTTTATAAGCTGGCTGATAAGAAGATAGATAAAATTATGTACCTGTATGATACCAAATTTGAAAGTTCCACATTACTCCGATAATTACTCTTTATATTCAAAACAATTACATGCCGGAAAAACCTATAAACTGTTTCATGTGTTTTGCTTACTCAAATTTAATCAATTAGTATTATATCCAATTTCCACAAATTAAGGCATAATATTTGCACAAAATAGAAATATCTGACTTATATATAGTGCTGAGCAAATTCTTAAGACGATATATGAACAATATTCTGCATATTGTATAATAATAGTCATCTATTTTGGAATTGTAATGAGCAGTAACAACAAAAAAGTGCATCCTTTCCATCTGAGACACTACTTTTGGATCATTGTTTCAGTCTGGACAATTGTTCTTGTTGTATCAGTATTATGGAATCTTCGCCAGGCTAAATTAAAAACCATTGAGATCGCACGAGTCGAATCCCGTATTGCATATGATAAGGATGTTATTTACCGCAGATGGAATGCCGGTCATGGCGGAGTCTACGTCCCAATAACCGACGAGACAGAACCCAATCCTTATTTATCAGATATTATTGACAGGGATATTGAAACTCCGTCCGGATTGCAGATGACATTGATGAATCCGGCATATATGACTCGTCAGGTTCATGAACTTGCCGAGGGGGAAAATGGAGTATACGGTCACATAACAAGCCTTAATCCGATTCGCCCGGAGAATGCCGCTGATCCGTGGGAAGCGGAAGCGCTGCAAGCTTTTGAACTTGGCCTGTCTGAGGTAAGTTCGTTAGAGAAAATCGAAGGCAAGGAATATCTGCGCCTGATGCGCCCTCTGATCACAGAGGCAGGCTGTCTTAAATGTCATGCCGCTCAGGGTTATATAGAAGGAGACATAAGAGGCGGGATCAGTGTTTCTATTCCTATGGAACCCTTATATGTAATCATGAATAAGGAAAAACTTAGATTGTCAATTTTTCATACTTTGATCTGGGTAACAGGTTTGTGTTTTGTCTTTTTGGGGATGTTTCGTATAAAAAAAGTCGAACATAAACGCAGAAGAGCGGAAGAAGATAAAGAAAAGCTGATAACAAAACTGCAGAAAGCAATTGATGAGATAAAAACTCTGCGGGATTTTATTCCTATTTGCGCTGAGTGTAAGAATATCCGTAATGATGAGGGTTACTGGGAACAGGTCGAATCATATATCACCAAGCAGACCGGT
>JBHPLC010000107.1:0-5751 GCA_042564455.1 Candidatus Zhuqueibacterota bacterium
AAAGACAATAGTAAAAATGGAAGTGAACTAACACGCTTTCCTATATTCTCTGCATTAAATCCTCTGGAAGCTATGATAATTGACAGGAGTATTTACCGAAGGAAGTATAAAAAAGGAGAGGTCATAGTAAAAGAAAGAGATGCTTCCGTAGGCTTGTATTTGATAAACAGTGGAGAAGTAAAGGTATACAAGGAGATCAAAGGTATACAAATCGAACTTGCCACACTTCAGGAAGGATCATTTTTCGGAGAATTAACGCTTCTTGAGGAGAGACCCAGATCAGCAACGATCCAGGCTTCAGACAGAACAGAAGTATTATGTCTGTTCAGACCGGATTTTCTTGAAATACTCAAGCATCATCCTATAATATGTTCAAAATTCCTTCCCAATTTCTGTTCCACGATAATTGACAGAACTAAATTCATGTATAAATCAATAGATAAACTGAATCCGGGGATGTAATCCGCTTTATTTGCTGTCAGAATCGATAAAATCACGGATCTTTTTTGGAAGCTTTAAACAATAACGGATCAAAAACCTTCGGAATAAGAACTGCGTGGACAAACCAGTAGGCAAAAATAATATATAGTCCGCCGATTATCAGGTCAATGATATAATGATGATTCAGATAAACAGCCGCCCACCAGGTTAGAACCGGATATAATATCAACAGTATCTTATGGCGCCTGAATTTGATAAATGCAAATAAAGAAATCACTATCGGATATGCACCGTGGAGCGAAGGAATAGCGGCAAAATTGTTCGGATTGAAATTATCCCATAGAGTTGTAAAGAATTTCATATTGATCATATTGTCTATATTTATCAGCGAACCTGCGGTTCCGTAGAGGTGTCCCACTGGCTGCTCAAATCCGTATCTGAGTACATACCATGGAGGAGCAGCAGGATAAACAAAAAAGGTTATCAATGCCATAATATTCAGTATTGTCAGGGTCCATACATACCTGTAAAACATCCGTCTGTCCGAATATGTGTGCCATAACATCCAGCCAAGAATTAAAGGCAGTCCAAAGTGGAGCGTGTAAAGATTGGCAGCCATGAGGTCCATAATGACCTTTATCAGACCGTTATCAAGACTATATTGAAACTGCTGGAAAAAAAATGAAGGTATGTCGTTTCCGAAAAATTTCCCAAAAAGAATGAATTCAGCCTCGTATATATCCCTGATATGTATAAATCCTCTCCAGTCATCTACAAGACCGCGCATCATATCATACAGGATCCATCCTACGATGAACGGCAGCCAATCAATGAGAAATCTTTTTGCTTTTTGTCCCCCCAGGGCAAATGACAGAAGCATCAATGCAATAAAGGCATGATCCGGACGGATATGCAATATCTGATTTATTGTAACAAAATAGACTATTACACCTAATAAGAGAAACAGCTTCCACCTCTTAGAGGCATCTGTCAGTACACGAAACCGCTTTAAAAAGCCCATATAAACTTAGTCTAACCTTTCGGAATATGAAACCGACATAATAACAAAATAATACTTTACTTTCAAGCCGTTTCTGATCTTGCAGGTGTTAATTACTATAAAAACCAAAAAATACATAAAAAAGCGAAAAAAGATCTTGACATTATAATTCATGTTATACATACTTCATATTATTTAAAGTATATATAACATGCACTTTCTTTGTGCGGGATTGTCCTTTATGAGGAATCAGACAGATATCGAATTCCGGATTAGTATTTTCCGCTTAAGAATCTTTTAATTGATTATAATAAGCTAAGTAATTATATTAGTTTCACATATTTGAGGTGATATCATGAGCAAACAATATTTATTTCTTATTTTGTTTATAGCTGCTGCTGCTTTCTTTTCATGCGGAAGCAGTGACAAATATTCGATAGAAGTAAAAGACGGTGCGAATTTTATCGATAACGTAGATCAGCAGTGGGGAGAAACTCCGGAAATAGAACTGGTTCATTTTCAGACGATCGGCAGTCTGGAGACCGAAGATGAAAATTATATGCTTTTCAGACCGATCGATGTTTTTCTTGATAAAGAGGAAAACATTTATGTGCTGGACATGGGGAATTTCAGGATACAGAAATATTCGACTGACGGTAAATATATTCAGACTTTCGGGAGGCAGGGAGGCGGCCCCGGCGAATTATCAATGCCTTTATCGATGGCGATCGACAGCCAGAAAAATCTGCTTGTAACGGATTTCGGGAACAGCAGGATCCAGAAATTCACAATGGAAGGAAAGGAAAACGGCACTTACAGAATGACATTCCCCATTGCGCTGCTGAGACTTCTTTCAACTGATGAGGTTGTTTCACAGTCTTTTCCAACTAATCCGACTGAGTCAGTTAAAACTCTGATAAAGGTCTGCGGGCTTGACGGTTCAGATCCCAGGGAATTTGGAAATATTTCCGAATACTCCGGAGAAGATATTTTAAACAGTGTAATTAATATTGCCGGTTTTTATGATGTCGACAGTGATGATAATATCATTTTTGTTTTTCAGGCAAAAAACCGGATTCACAAATACTCAGCGGACGGCACTTTTCTCTGGCAGACAAAACGTCCTCTTAATTATGAGATAATGGACAAACCGGTAATGCGGGAGTTTGAGATGGGGGATATCAAAACCGAGGTGCCTTTGATGTCACCGGTTAATCTTGCAGCTCAAATAGACGGCAAGGACAGAATCTGGGTAATAACCTACAGAAATAAAATTGATATGTCCAAAATATCACTTGATATGAATAGCCAGCCGGAGATACTTCTTGATTTTCATATTTTTGATAAAGATGGAATTTTCCTCGGTGTTATCGAGTTGGAAAAGAATTACGCATCATTCAGGATCTTTGGTGACAGATTATTTGCCATTGATCCTTCCGAAGAAATGTGTATAGAAGAATTCAGGATCGTTGAAAAATAAAGATGCTCTAAAATATAACTGAAACTCTACCTGGTTAAAATAAGTTTTCATTATAAGGGAAATTCTTTGCATTAATATTTTGTTATCAGGAATTATAAATTATTGATCTTTAATAGATAGAGAGATTAAGGAAACATGCAGACATTATTTATTCCTTTAGGTTTTGTAATTGCCGGGATGTATTTAATAGTCAGTATTATGTGTCTGATATTATTCAGGTCAAAGAATACTGATCTCAATATCCCTGCCCGGTCATTTGCAGTGGTAACTATATTGTTACACATTGTTTATATAATGTATATTGTTGTTACATTCCACCGCCTTCCCCTTGCATCTGTTTTTGAAGCTCTTTCATTTACTGCGCTTGTTCTGACGGTTACATATATATTCATTCAATATACATCCAAAGAGAACGGTACAGGTTTCTTTATATTCCCGATAATCTTTGTGCTGCAGACAGTATCGGCGTTTAATTTAAAGACAATCGTTCCGTTAAGTGAGATCAATCCGGTTCTTGCAAGCCCGTATTTTGCAATGCATACTGTTCCGAGTATTCTTGGTTATGCTTCATTTCTGATTTCCATGAAGTACAGCCTCATGTATTTGCTGATGCACTCACAAATAAAGGCGAGGCATTTTGGACTGCTGTATGAAAAGATCCCAAATCTTGATGGGCTGGATAAACTGAATAAAAAAGCGATTATCACAGGATTTACTTTGCTTTCAATCGGGATATTAACCGGATTGCTCTGGGCGCCGAGCGCCTGGCAGATTCAGGATCCTAATAGTCCGAAAGTAATTGCGAGTTTTATTCTCTGGTTGTTATACGGAACCGCTTTGGTTCTGAGATTGTTTTTCGGCTGGCAGGGAAAACGGTCAGCTATTATATCTCTTGCAGGAGGTGTAATACTGATGCTGTCATTTTTTGTAATTTAGATATGTATAATTATTTTGCCAAATAGATGAGAATATTTGTAATAGGATTAAGTCATAAAACTGCACCAATTGCTGTCAGGGACCGCACGGCCATACCTCAGGACAGGCTGATCAGTGTTCTGAACATGCTTAAGGAAAATCAAGGAATTACAGAATCCGTTGTATTGTCAACCTGCAACAGGACCGAACTTTACGGTGTTATTCCAAAAGATAAAGAAAGTGATTTTGATCCTTTTGCAATTTTCGACTCGATGTATCCGGATGAGGATACATCTTTTAAGGAATATCTTTTCTATTCTAAAAACCAGGATACCGTAAAACATTTGTTTCTTGTATCTTCCGGTCTTGATTCTCTTGCATTGGGTGAACCTCAGATATTCGGACAGGTAAAAGCTGCTTTTCAGAGCGCTTCAGATAATGGAAATACTTCAGCGATCTTCAACCGTCTTTTTAACAGGACATTCGGTGTTACAAAATGTGTCCGGACA
The DNA here is from genome assembly GCA_042564455.1 of Candidatus Zhuqueibacterota bacterium. Classification (GTDB taxonomy): domain Bacteria; phylum SM23-31; class SM23-31; order SM23-31; family SM23-31; genus JBHPLC01. The sequence goes on from JBHPLC010000107.1 coordinate 4,346, forward strand.
GAAACCAAGATCGGTGAAGGGACAACATCCATATCTTTTGCCGCAGTTGAAATGGGACAAAAGATCTTCGGGGATCTTGAACAACTAACAATACTGATAATAGGAGCTGGCGAAACCGGTGCATTAACTGCAAGCCATTTCAAAAAACGCGGTGCCAAGAAGATACTGGTTACCAACAGGACATTCGAACGGGCTGAAAAATTAGCGGCGCAAATTGACGGATCCTCGATCAGATTTGAAGAAGTAGAAGCATTCCTAAAACGTGTTGATGTAGTGGTCGCCTGTATCGGGGCTGAAAAATACACCATTACCCCGGAACCGGTTGAACAGGCGATGAAAGAAAGAAAGAATAAGGCTCTGTTCTTTCTCGATCTGGGAGCGCCAAGGGATATTGATCCTGACATCCGGAATATTTATAATGTTTTTTCGTATGATATCGACGATCTTAAGGATATTGTTGAGACGAACATTGCAAAAAGGAAGAATGCAGTCTCAGCGGCTGAGGAGATCATAACAGAAGAAGTTAGAGAGTTTTTTGAGTGGTTCAACACTATCGGTGTAATCCCGACGATCCAGAAACTACAGAAGAAATTTGAAGAGATACGTTCAGAGGAACTTGAACAGAATAAGAACAAACTTAAAACAAATGATATTGGTCAGATCGAACTCTTAACCAAAAGTATAATCAAGAAACTGTTAAAGGGACCCATTCTAAGGCTTAAGGATATTTCGAAAACATCAAGAGGCCTTGATGAGGTCGAAGCACTGAAAAAACTGTTTGATCTTGATGATAAAAATTAGCAGGGAAAAATAATGCCGAGGATTTTTCGTATTGGGACAAGAGAGAGCAGGCTTGCATTATGGCAGACTGACTTTGTTACCCGAATTCTAAAAGAAGTTTCCCCTGACACGAAGATAGAAATTGTTCACATAACCACCAAGGGTGATAAAATACTGGATATTCCTCTTGATAAGATCGGTGACACCGGATTATTCACAAAAGAGATCGAACAGGCGCTCCTTGATGAGAAAATAGACCTCGCCGTACACAGCCTGAAAGATCTTGCATCCGAGATCCCGGAAGGACTGATACTGGGAGCTGTCCCTGCCCGCGAGGATTTCAGGGATGTATTAATATCCAGAGGTGCCGGTTCGCTTGAGGAGCTGCCTGAGAATGCAAAGATCCTGACAGGAAGCCTACGCAGGGCTGCCCAGCTTCTGAATTTCAGGAAGGATTTCCGTACAGAAAATATCAGAGGCAATGTCGAAACACGGTTAAGAAAATTTTCCGAATCGGATGCTGACGGACTGATAATGGCATCAGCAGGATTAAAACGATTGGGATTGACTGATAAGATTAGCGGCTATATATCTGAAGAAACAATGATCCCGGCTGTCTGCCAGGG
>JBHPLC010000108.1:0-5631 GCA_042564455.1 Candidatus Zhuqueibacterota bacterium
AAGAATTTATAAATTATAAAAATACATTATGGTAAAACTATGGACCTGATATCCGGTGTAAAAACTAAAAAACTTAAAGTTATCCCTGATGAAAGAGGCAGATTGATGGAAACTCTCCGGGACGATGATGATCTGTTTGTGAAATTTGGGCAGGCTTATATCACAACTGCGTATCCGGGTGTTGTAAAAGCCTGGCATTTTCATAAGAAACAAACAGATAATTTTGTCTGTATTCAGGGAATGATGAAGGTGGTTTTATATGATGCCCGGGAAGGATCAGCAACTGAAGGTATGGTCAATGAATTCATTATTGGTCTTCACAATCCTGTCCTGATACAAATACCCAACGGAGTAATGCACGGCTTTAAATGTATAAGCGACACTGAAGCAATGATCCTGAATATACCCACAGAACATTACAATTATGAAGAACCGGATGAACACAGGGTAGATCCATATGATAATGATATACCTTATGACTGGAATAGAAAAGACGGTTAAAAAACTGATAATTTAATAATATATGTAGAATATGAACATTTTAGTTACAGGGGGCGCCGGATTTATAGGAAGTAACTTCATACGTTATGTAATGAAAGATAGCGAGGATCATTTTATTGTAAACCTTGATAAACTTACTTATGCCGGAAACCTTGAAAACCTGTCCGATATCGAGAAGGAATTTTTGGACAGGTATGTTTTTGTTCTGGGTGATATATGTGATGAAAGTGTTGTGCAGAGGGTATTGTCTGATCATAAAATAGATGTAATAATAAATTTTGCTGCTGAAACACATGTCGACCGCTCAATAATCGAATCCGGTGTTTTTATTGAAACAAACATTATTGGTACAAAAACACTGCTTGATGCGGCGTTAAAGAATTCAACATCTTTATTTATGCAGATCTCAACCGATGAGGTATACGGTTCTTTGGAGAGTTCGGGGAAGTTTACAGAAGACAGCAGGATATCTCCAAATAGCCCTTATGCGGCAAGTAAAGCAGCTGCAGACCATTTTGTGAGGGCATATAACAAAACCTATGATCTGCCATGTATTATTACAAGATGTTCGAATAATTATGGCCCTTATCAGTTTCCTGAGAAACTTATACCGTTATTGATATCAAATGCATTGCAGAATAAGGAACTTCCGATATATGGGGATGGTAAAAACATCCGTGACTGGATCCATGTTGATGATCATTCAAATGCAGTATTAACTGTGCTCATGAAAGGTAAGACAGGAGAAGTATACAATATAGGCGGTGATTGCGAGAAAGAGAATATCAGTATTGCTGAAGAGATCGTAAAGATAACCGGGAGATCCGGGGACCTGATAAAATTCGTTAAGGACAGACCCGGACATGACAGACGATATGCGATGGATTTTGCCAAGATGAAAAATGAACTGAACTGGTCACCAAGTATATCATTTAATAAAGGACTCATTGATACGGTAAATTGGTATACAAATAACTCTCAATGGGTAGATAATGTTAAAACGCAGGAATATCTGAAATATTATGATTTGAATTACGGAAACAGATAAAACATCACTATTATAAAATGCAAGATGAAAATATTGATCCTAAGACCCGATCATATCGGGGACATGATATTAACCACACCATTTATTGCCTCTTTACGGAATGGACTCCCCGAAGCGAAAATATCGATCCTCTGCGGTTCATGGTCTGTTCCGGTTCTTAAGAACAATCCATACAATATAGAAATAATCAAATGTAATTATCCCTGGTTGGCAAGAAGTTCCGACAGGTCATGGAAAGAATTTCTGTCTGTAATTTTACAGCTAAGAAAACGTAAATTTGATATAATCTTCAATCTGAGAAAAGCACTTCGGGAAGCTGTATGGGCACGTGTGATCGGAGCGGAGAAGATATATGGTTTTGACATTAGTAAATCTTCCTGGACTAATACTCATAAAGTCCATTATAACGGGAAAATACACATTGCTGATCTGTATCTTGAATTGATCCGGGATATGGGAATAGAACCTGTACATAATGGGATGGAGTTATTTTTCGATCAGGATGAAATTTCTGAATATGAAGAAAAATTCAAGAAAAACAGGCCTTATGTGATCATTGCACCTGCTACACCTGATCCCAACAGGCTCTGGCTGCCCGAAAGATGGGCTGAAATTGCTGACTGGATAATAAAAGACCTGAAATTACCGGTTTTTATGATCGGAACTGAGAGTGATAAGCCTGTTATAAATTCTGTTATTGCAAATATGAAAGAAAAAGCGGAGAATCTTTCCGGGAAACTGCCTCTCAGGGCAACTGCGTTATTGATCAAGGAAGCCGAATTTGTTGTTTCGGTGAATTCAGCACCTGTTCATATAGCCTGTGCTGTAAAAACCCCTGCAGCAGGCCTGTATGGCCCAAATAACCCGAAACACTGGGGCCCTTATGCTAACGGCAAAGCAAATCAGTCGGTAAGCAGAATCGAGACTTTCAAATATGCGAATGGCGCTCATAACGACTCTGGAGGATTTGAACTGATCACTACTGAAGATGTAAAAGAATCAATTATAAAGTTATGCAGTGAAGAAAGTATAAATGTAAATTTATAGCAAAGAGCAGAAAATAATATGCAAAAAAACACTGTACAATTTCACAAATCCTGGATCGGCAAAGAGGAAGAACAGGAAATAATAGAAACTTTAAGATCAGGATGGCTTACTACGGGTGAAAGGACCAGGAGATTTGAACAGGAATTTGCCGATTATACGGAATCAAAATTTGCAGTAGGGCTGAATTCATGTACAGCAGGGTTGTTTCTTGCACTGAAAGCATTTGATATTAAGCCGGGAGATGAGGTTATTACTACCCCGATGACATTTACTGCCACAGCAAATGTAATCCTTCACTGCGGAGCTAAGCCTGTATTTGTTGATATCGATCCGGCTGATCTCAATATAGATACGGAGAAAATTTCCGAAGCAGTAACAATAAGGACAAAAGCGGTTATTCCTGTTCATTTCAGAGGATATCCCTGTAAAATGGATGAAATTGTCAGAATAGCAGGTAATAACGGCTTAATAGTGATAGAAGATGCGGCACACGCTATTGAGAGCAGATATAAAGAAAAGAAGATCGGCTCGATCGGCCATGCTTCCTGCTTCAGTTTTTATCCCAATAAGAACATGACAACAGGTGAAGGGGGAATGCTCACAACCAATAATGAAAATATTGCGTCGCGAGTCAGAATGCTTAGTAATCATGGTTTAAGCAGAGATTCGTGGCTTAGATATACACCGTCAGGAAAACCGGTATATGAAGTTATTGAACCGGGCTATAAATATAATATGTTTGATATTCAGGCTGCACTGGGCCTGCATCAGTTAAGAAAGATAGATGAATTCTGGAGAAGAAGAAAACAAATAGTTGAAAAATATGATCAGGCATTTGCGGATTTTCCGCAGTTATCGATCCCGGAAGAAGAGAAAGACTGGAAAAATGCATATCATATCTATACATTAAAACTTGTCAAAGATCAACTATCTATTACAAGGGATGAATTGCTGGATAAACTGAAAGAAAAAGGAATTGGTGTGAGTGTGCATTTCAGAGCTTTGCACCTGCAGAAGTTTTACCGTGACAAGTTCAATTTTACACCTGAAAGTTTTCCAGTTGCATCTGATATCAGTGAAAGAATTTTCAGCATTCCTTTATACCCAAAATTAACAGACGAAGAAGTTGATCATGTTATCAACTCTGTCGCCGGAGTAATCGAGAAATATTCAAAATGAGTTCTCAAAATGTTAAATTAATTATACCTGAGAAAGAAAGAGCAAAGATCGAAAGGATCCTGATAATCGGATCGATCGGGATAGGTAATCTTCTTCTGTTCTCAAGCACTCTCCGAAGAATTAAGCTGTTATTTCCTAATTCAAAAATAGATGTAATTGTCCTGAAACAGAGTTTTATACCGCTCTATCAATCTGAAGATGCGGTTAATGAAATTTTAGTTCTTGATGTTGACAGAACGAAATCGATCGGGCAGAAAATTGAATTTATTATAAAGCTGCGCAGAAATAAATACCAGTTATGCGTTACTACTTTTCCCGCTAATAGAGCCGAATATAATGTGCTTGCTTTTCTGTCGGGAGCCAAATGGCGGTTAGCTCATAAGTACGAACTGAAAAGAGTAAAATCTCTGTCTTTTTTGCAGAATTTGAAAATACCGGTGGATAATGGAAAGCATGATCTGGAACAGAACTTTAATTTGTTAAAGGTGTTTAATACTGAAATCTCTGATGAAGATAAGAAAATATACATGAATATTCCCAAAGAAGCGGAGATAATAGCTGAAGAATTCATAGAGAAGAATGATCTTAAAGACAGTCTGCTTGTAGGAATGCATCCTGGCTCCAGTGCGGAAAGAGGAATGGATCTGAAAAGATGGCCGGCTGAGTATTTTGCGGAGATTTGTTCCTGGCTGAAATCAAAATATGATGCCGAAGTTCTATTGTTTGGAGGCCCGGAAGAACTGGATCTGCGAATAGATATAAGGGAAAGATCAGAGACAGATCCGTTAATTGTAGAAGGACTGAGTCTTCTGGAAAGTGCTGGATTAATAAGAAAATGCAGCTTGTTCTTAACAAATGATTCAGGATTAATGCATATATCGGTTGCTATGGGAACAAAAGCCGTTTCCGTCTTTGGTCCATCTGATCCGGGAAGGACTGCTCCTTACGGGAAGGATCATAAAGTGGTAAGAACAAATATTCACTGCAGTCCCTGCTGGTCAATTAACAATCTTGGTGTAGGCTGGATTAAGTGTATTCAGCCCGACAATATTTGTCTGAAAGACCTGACGCCTGATCTGATAAAACCTGAACTTGAGAAGGAATTAGGGCGTAAAATAAAAGATTAACGATAAAATATAATCTTTATCCTCAGATAGGTAAAATTATGGCAAAAATGCGTTGGATATATACTTATAAGGGCACTTTTAAAGGAATATTATTTGTTATTGCACTTATCCTGGTTGCAGTGCAGGTTTGGTACACACAAAACCTTGTAAGAAATATCAGAAATGATTACCGTGAAATAGTCTCTATGAGTGCAAACATGTACACATATCTAGCTGAGGGCAGTGATGATATGGATTTTGATTTTCTTTTGGAAGATATAATATTAAAAATTAATATTCCTGTTATATTATCATCCGTTGATGAAGGAAAACCTGATGGATATAAAATCAAAGGTATAGAAGATGTGCCAAAACCTTATTCAGAAGAATTGATGGATAAATTACAGGGAATAATGGAAGATATGGATAAGGAAAATGAACCGATACCTTTAAGGTATGAGGGAGTCACATACAGTTATATTCATTATGGTGATTCAGAGATGATCCGGATTCTGAACTGGCTTCCTTTGATAGAGATATGTCTGATCGGTTTGTTTATTTTGATAGGCTTTGTCGGATTCAATAACATCCGCCGGAGTGAACAAAGGTTTATCTGGGTTGGGATGGCAAAAGAGACCGCTCATCAGCTTGGCACACCGATCTCCTCTTTAATAGGGTGGGTGGAACTGCTAAAACACTCAAAAGATGAAGGGAAGAAATTTGAAACAGTAACGGAAATGGAGCATGATC
>JBHPLC010000109.1:0-5438 GCA_042564455.1 Candidatus Zhuqueibacterota bacterium
GGGCTTCCAAAAGGATAAGATCAAGAAGGTCGGCTTCAGGTTTCGGATGGCTTTTAGGGATGTTCGTATTTTTCAGTGATTATTTCAGTCCTCTGTTCGCCGGTCCTATCGCTAAACCTCTTACTGACAAGTATAAAATTTCAAGAGAAATGCTTGCATACTTGCTGGATTCGGGCAGCGCCCCGATCTGTACGCTTATTCCTCTGAGCGGATGGGCGGTTTATATATCAGGCCTGCTGAACGGTCACGGGCCTATAACAAGCGCTAATGAGGGTTTGTCGGTCTTCATATTGTCAATACCCTATAATTTTACAGTTTTTTTGCCGTAATTTTTGCCGGCCTTATCGCATACCGGATTATTCCTAATTTTGGCCCAATGAAGAAAGCTGAAATTAGAGCTGAGAAGGAGGGGAAGGTCTTACGTGACGGAGCAGTCCCGCTTACAGGTAAGGAGTTGGATCTTATCGAAAATACCGGAACCGGGAATTCAAGTATTATCATATACCTGATAATTCCGGTAGCAATAATCATAAGTATTGCCTTAGGCAGCTTTCTTTTTATCGGCAAAACAAAGATACTTGAAGCTTTTTTCGCAGCGGTTATGTATATGGCGGTTGCTCTTGCTGTGAGCAGGCAGTTGAAGAGCGTAAGAGACGGTATGGAAGTGGCTCTAAACGGAATAAAGGCGGTGCTTCCTGCCATACTTATACTTGCAATGGCTTATTGTATTAATGCTGTTTCCAAGTCTTTGGGAGCTCAGCAGTATATAATATCTCTGACTGAAAACTGGATGCAGTCGGCATATCTTCCTGTAATTACCTTTATTACAGCCTCGACGATCTCATTTTTTACGGGTACGGCATTCGGTACTTATGCGATAATTATTCCATTTGTTATACCTGTAGCGCTGAATCTTTCAGGAGGGGAGATATCTCCGGTTGTTCTGGCTACTCTGGGAGCGCTGGTCAGCGGCGGAATTTTCGGAGACCACTGTTCACCGGTATCCGATACAACATGCCTGTCATCATTCGGTGCGGGATCGGACCATATCGACCATGTAACAACACAATTACCATATGCTGTTTTGTGCGGTGTTCTGGCCAGTATCGTGTATATTATAGTCGGCTTTGCGGTAGTTTAGGTAAATTGGCATAAATAAATATATAATAAAGCGTTAGGGCGCTGTATTAAAGTGGGTATTAGATGCAATTTTTGTTTAGATATTTACTTTATATAAATTAAATAAATCAGGACTGAATAATATGTTTTCATCATTCTCCGTACTTATTGTATTGCCAATAGTAATTATTGCTGTTTCAATTCTAATCTACATAATCGATAAAAAAAGGAAAGACTGATCTATGCCGTTATATGATAAACTGAACCATCCGGCGGCGCTGATAATATTCCTGATCACTTTGTTCCTGCCGGTTATAGTGGGTTTTATTGCATTAAAAAGAACACGTGATCAGGCGGATTTCCTTTTAGGCGGCAGGGCTGTCAATAAATTCATTGTTGCCTTGTCAGCCGTATCCTCGGGCAGGTCATCATGGCTTATCCTTGGTGTGAGCGGTATGGCTTATACAATGGGGACCGGGGCAGTATGGGCTGTAGTGGGTGTGGTAACCGTTGAAATGTTTCAGTTCATATATATCGGCAGGAGACTGCGGATACAGTCGGGAAAATTCGGTTCATTGACGGTACTTGATTATTTTGAATCGAGATTCAATGATACAAAACATATAATTCGTATCACCGGAGCAGTAATTATAGTCATTTTTATGACTGCATATCTGTCGGCTCAGTTCAATGCCGGGGCTAAATCTCTCAGCACTGCACTTGATTTTCCCTTCAGTGTGACGCTTCTTTTTTCGGGGATTATGGTCATGATCTATATGGTTCTGGGAGGATATATTGCTGTATCTTATAATGATGCTATCAGATCGATCATCATGATATTCGGATTAGTGGTATTTCCGGTTTACGGCCTGATAGAGATCGGCGGGTATCAGATGCTGATCGATACACTGGGAAGTCTTAACCCGGCACATATCGATCCGCTTTCGCTTGGGGCAGGTGTGATAATCGGATACATAGGCATAGGCCTGGGTTCTCCGGGTCAGCCGCATATTGTAGTGAGGTACATGTCGATCGATGATCCTGAGAAACTTCGTTTCTCCACAGTTATCGGGACATTCTGGAATGTTGTGATGGGGTGGGGAGCGGTGTTTATCGGCCTGATAGGGCGTGCGGTTATCCCTCTCCAGGAGAATTTACCGGAACAGGATCCGGAAATGATCTACCTTGTGCTTTCCGGGCAGTATTTTAATCCTGTTATATACGGAATACTCATCGGGGGAATATTCGCTGCCATACTTTCTACGGCTGATTCCCAGCTTCTTGTCGTCGCCTCGACAATTGTAAGGGACCTGTATGAAAAAATCCTTCATAAGGGGGAAGACATAGCTGAATCCAAAAAACTCCGTCTGAGCCGTATTGTTGTTGTTCTGACGGGAATTGCAGCCATGATCCTTGCCTATATTGCCACAGATCTTATATTCTGGCTGGTTTTGTTCGCATGGGGAGGACTTGGAGCAGCCTTTGGCGCGGCGATGATATTTTCTCTTTACTGGAAGAAGACAACCAAATACGGTGTGGTTGCGGGTATGATATCCGGTACGCTGGTGACGATCTTCTGGAAACTCTATCTGAAAGACTCCACAGGCATATACGAACTCATCCCAGCCTTCATCTGCTCGGTTGTCATGGTTGTGGTGGTGAGTTTGGTGACGGGAAGGAGAGAGGATAGTAAGTGACATAATTTATCTAAGGTGAACTATAAAATATCTTCGCTTCTGGCCGCAAATTCCTGCGTTTTGAAAAATATCCAACCGCAGTTTCGGAACAGCCTCATAAATTAAAAATATTTCTTGTAAAAATCTTCGTTTTGGATTATCTTTACACAATTTTGACAGTAATTACATGGTACTTTAACAATTTGCAGAGAGGATCCCGCTAATGAAAAGGATGTTTATTCTATTTTCCGCAGTTTTATTTGTATTTGGCTGTGCAGGTGAAAACAACAACAATCCCGAAAATACGGTCGTTTCAGCTGATCTTAAGCTTGAATTGTCATTCGGTGAAGATGAATCACTCGGTGATTATCTTCTGGCCGCTCCAAAGGATATTTGTATCAGCAGCACGGGTGATATTTATGTGATCGATGAGGACAGGATCAAGATTTACGATAACAGTGGAAATCCTAAGCAGATAATATGCAAACCGGGGCAGGGGCCCGGAGAGTTCGAATATATTCAGTTCATGACATTGAGCGAAACCGGATACCTGACCGTGCAGGGCAGTATGTTCGGGAACACTTTTAAAATATTTTCACCGGAATTTGAATATGTGTCACAGTTCTCATCGGTCAATCATATACCTTATGAAGGCATGATGGAAAACCGTGGACTGTCTCCCCATATTCCGAATCATGTGATCTCATTTGGAGGCAGTGAGCGTATTTACGGCCTTGAATCTTCGAGAAAAGATACCGGTATACCCGAATATTTCCTTTTTTACGAGAGTGCTGATGGCCTGACAAAGCTGGCGGATTATCCCGGGGTGGAAGAAAGCTATGTACGCACAAGAGACACTTCCCTGAATCTTCAGTTTTTCGGATACATTTACCATGCGGTCCTGCCGGGAAAACGAGCTGCTTATACTTTCACTGCTCAGGACAGGAAGCAGGAAAACGGAAAGTGGGAGTATATCCTGCATGTCAAATCCTTTGACGGTTCTGTACACACGGAGATCTCTCATGAATACGTTCCAGTGCCGGTGACAGGGGATGATCTTACCATATACAAGAAACTGTCACAACTATCGGAAGATCCGGTTCTGTTCGAGACTATTCAGAAACGTGTTGAAGACAAGCCTTTAAAAGCACCGCTTCAGAAACTGATCTCTGACGGGCCTTATGTGTTTGCTGTGACATATACGGTAAATGAAACCGGTGAATTTCTCATTGATGTGTTTAACTGTGACACTGGAAAGTATATCTGCAGCACATATTTTCCGAAGAATTCTTTTTCATTCGGTGCGCAGAACTTCGGATATATTAAGAACGGGTATTTATACCGCATCAACCGTCCGGATGATGACTTCCCGGTAGTAGAAAAACTCCGCATCAATCCGAAAGTTTACGGGAGGTAAGGGGGAAGAATTTAATACTGATATAGTTAATTCCTCAAAGCCAGGCCGAGCATGAAGATTGGTGAGGAGTCCATTTCGTAGCCTTCGAGAAAGCCTGTTGATTTATATCCCAGTTCCAGTAATGCTGAAACGGGGTATTGAGTGTTGGGGAAGTTATAATACCCTCTTACGGAGAATGCTCCTCCTAATCCGCCTCCTTTTGAGACCATCGGATTGTTCCCGAATTGAAATTCCGGCTGATCCCAGACGTTCAGGTTCAGATCAAATGAAAAGTTTTCGGGCTCGTATATATTCTGAATATTAATACCTATCCCGCCCCAGGAATCAAAAAAGGACTGTTCACCATAACTAAAATCAATAAATGATGTCGTTCTGTTATAGTGGAAATAATTTTCAAAGTGGTATTGAATCCCAAATGGCGTTAATCCTGCTCTTAATGCCGGTAAGTAATCAATTTTTCCTAAGTGCAGCATCGGTATTCTGCCTGAGCTGCTGCCGTCCCAAAGGTATGTTTTTATTAGTGAATACATGGAATAAAGCAAGAAAGGATTAGCAGCGCCAATCTTTATTTTTGACTTTAAATCCTTCACACTCATTTTCAGGTTGTTCACGGAATAACCGGAATTTGCATTAAGATATCTTACATATGCTCTCGGATCGTTGTCATTTGTGCCGTCAGCCAGATCTTCATTTGTACTTTGTATATAGTCATACATTATCTGAAATGACCAGAAATACTGCGAGGCTTCACGGTAATTTACTTCATCCGCTGCCATCCAGCGCATACTCAGTTTCCGGTTAATTACCGAATGGACATCGATTCCTCCATGCCATATAGCCAGAAGTTCGTGTAAGCTGATAGACACCGGTTTAGTATTTGTTGCTTCACCACCGCCTCCGCCGTAGGGGGGAGGCAATTCAAATGCGTAATGGATATCATCCATGTTTAACTCCCGGTAACGTGCACCGTGTCCATAGTATTCGTGCGCCAAAACTACTGAAAAATAGTCCATCGGAAAGTCTAACAACCCATATTTTAAATATCTGTATGCCATTCCACCGGATTTGCCCAATACATTTGATTCTGAAAACAGTCTGTTTTTCAGAAGTTTGTTTTGAGCAGATGTAAGTTTATTATGCAGAGTGATAATATTTTCCGCACCGCTTCGCATGGTCATTCCGGGATCAAATATTATTGGCAGGTAAGTACGAGATTTAATCTTTGA
>JBHPLC010000011.1:0-54791 GCA_042564455.1 Candidatus Zhuqueibacterota bacterium
TTGGAACGTTTTTACTTATGTAGTTCTTAATGAAGGGGCGGATCCTTCTGCTTTCGAAGAAAAGATACAGGTGCTTATCGAGAAATATTTCTTCCCGGAATTAGAAGTTGACCGGGACATGACTGAATTTTTAGCTGCCGGTAACGGATACCGGTTTTTTACGCAGCCAGTTGCTGATATACATTTAAAATCCCGTGTAGAACAGGAAATTGAAACAACCGGAAGCCTTGCGAACGTTTATATGTTTGCCTTTATCGCATTTTTTGTACTGTTAATAGCCTGCGTCAATTTTATGAATCTGACAACAGCACGTTCTTCAGGCCGGGCAAAAGAGATCGGAATACGGAAAGTTTCCGGATCTTACCGCAATTAATAAATCAGTTCCTGTTCGAATCGATTCTGATCAGTTTTATCGCACTCATAATCGCTATTGGAATAATAAATCTGCTTCTTCCTGTATTCAATAATGTAATAGGACATGAATATAAAGTTGACTACTTTAACAGTTTATATATACTGCCTTTTATGATAGGTTTTGCAATGCTTGTCGGACTTTTGTCAGGCAGTTATCCTGCATTTTTTCTTTCATCTTTCAATCCGGTCAATGTTCTTATGGGAAGTCTGCGGCGCGGCAGTAAAGGAAAACTACTCAGAAACAGTCTTGTGATATTCCAGTTCGCTATATCAACAGCCCTGATAGTAGGTACTTTTGTTGTTAAGAATCAGATAGACTTCATGCTTAATAAGGATGTAGGTTATGACAAAGAGAATATTCTTGTTATTGAGAATGGACGGGCTCTCGGAGAACAGCGTTTAGAGGTATTTAAGGATGAATTAAAAAAGAATGCCAACATTATAAACGCATCCGGAAGTCTGACATACCCAGGCAGGGCCGCGGGAAGTCTTGTTCACGGAGCCGTTGGTGCACCACTTGATGAAAGAGTCTCGATTGCTTATATCTGGGGGGATTATGATTACATCGAAACACTCGGTATTGAAATAACCGAAGGCAGAAATTTTTCCCGAGACCTTGCTTCGGATTCGAGTACTATTCTGCTCAACCAGACTGCGATCTCAAGGTTGAAGCTTGAAGAGCCTATCGGTACGATATTAACAGGTGATCCGAGAACGCCGGTAATCGGTGTCGTAAAAGATTTTCATTTTGAGTCACTGCACAATGATATTATACCGGTAATGATACACCTGAACCGGTTTAATGCAGCCGATTTTATTTCTGTTAAGATCAAGCCGGAAAACTATCTGGAGACCAGAGCATACATCGAAGACCTCTGGCGTGAATTTACCGGCGGAATGCCGTTCTACTGTGCTTTCTTAGAGGATAATCTCAGAACACTTTACATTACTGAAGAAAAGATCGGTCAACTGACCGGATTATTTTCTCTAATAGCGATATTCATAAGCTGTATGGGATTGTTCGGGCTTGCCGCTTTCACATCGGAACAGCGATCAAAAGAGATCGGTATCCGCAAGGTATTAGGCGCTTCTGTTACGAGTGTCGTGGCGCTCTTGTCTAAAGAATACACAAAACTCATCGGTTATTCATTTATTTTAGCATCAGGTGTTTCATATTTGTTCATGACTAAATGGCTAAACGGTTTTGCGTACGTTTCCGGATTTCAGGCCTGGATATATATTACAGCCGGAATGCTGACATTTGTTATTTCGATCCTCACCGTCAGCCTGCAGACGATAAGGTCCGCGCTTGCAAATCCGGTGGATTCGATAATGTACGAGTGAAAAATTTATAGAATGATTTTTCAGGTTTGAAAGCAAATGACCTTTTTTCATAAAAGGTCATTTGCTTTTATTTGAATAAATCGCTGTACTATAAGGTGATAAATTGACGCTTGAACCGGATTTCTTAACAGTTCCATTTATTGAATAAAACTGGTGTAAGAAACCACTTAGATCAACCTGCATCTCAACTTCAACCGTTTCTTCTGATAGATTATGCATAACCAGAAGTGAGTCATTGCCGAGTGTCCTGAAATAGGAAAGTATATTGCTACTTTTTATTCCGTTTCTACCGATTTCCCCATGTAAGAGAGTATTACTGCGTTTCCGCAGGCTGATCAATGATCTGTAATGACTCAGCAGAGAATTCTCATCCAACAGCTGTTTTTCAGCGGATATAACCGTGCTTTCAGTGCTGTATCTTGCTTCAATCCAGTTTGTCTGAAACTCATTGACATCCTCACTCCAGATAAATGGTTCCCGAATATATTCATCCGGTTTCCGTCCAAACATGCCCAGCTCTTCACCGTAGTATATGTACGGAGCACCCGGGAGAGTCATTAATATCGATGCGGCTATTTTTGCATGGCCGATATTTCCTTCAAAGACACTCATTACACGGTTCTGATCGTGGTTCGTGAGAAAAACCGCATCCAGAAAATCTTCAGACACTGCACCATAGACATTTCTGGTTTTTATTAAGTTATCAACAAGTTTACCGCTGTTTTCATTCTTTACAGCATCAAGTATGTCTGATGCAGCGGGGAAATTGAACAAAGCGTCCAATCCTTCAAAGTATGGTGTGATAATCTCAGTGTTATCCATAACTTCACCGACAAGATATACGTCTTTTCTGATCTTTCGCATTTCTTTTCTGAATTCAACCCACCACTTCTGATTATCCTCTGACCTGTCATCAGGGAAGATATGTTTCGCCGCATCGAGCCTGAAACCGTCGACACCAATCTCCTCAAGCCAGTATCTGCCTATTTTAAATGCCTCATTTCTGACCGCAGGATTATCAAAATTCAGATCAGGCATTCCGTAATAGAAATATGCATAATATTTCTGATCGTCTCCCTGGTTACGGTACCATACATTCTGTCCGAATGCACCTTTCTCTTCACGGGAAAACTGCGTTTCAATTTCTTCGTCTTTTGCCCAGACATAATAATCCCGGTAAGGACTGTTCCTATCGCTTTTTGCTTCCAGAAACCAGGGATGAAGTGAGCTGGTATGATTAATTACCAGATCTATTATCACTTTGATGTCGTTTTCATGCGCCTCGTGAATAAATTTTTTGAAATCATCGAGGCTTCCGTAATCGGGATGAATATCATAATAATCAGTTACGTCGTATTTATGATATGAGGGTGATGGGGATAAAGGTAATAACCAAACAGCTTCTGCACCCAGGTTTTTAATATAGTCCAGTTTTTGTGTAAGTCCGTTTATATCACCTTTACCATCCCCATCCGAGTCAGCAAAAGATAATACTAAAATTTCATAGGTTACACCGTTTCGCCATAGGCTGATTTCTTTTCCGGAATATCTACAATAGGAAAAAATGAAAAGTACAATTAATAAAATGCCTGACTTTAAATATTTCATAAATCAATTTCCAGGTTTCATAGATCCTATTTATTTGCGTACCTGTATCCTGCCATAAAATAGAGCCGGACGATATCTTCAAGTATCTGCGGATCAATTACTGAAATATTATCTTCTGCGGTGTGAACACCATATCTTTTTCCTCCTCTTACCGAATTATTATATGCCGGAATGCCTTTCCTGAGAAAAGGCGCATAATCGCTGTTACCGCCTTCTGCACTTATCTCGCCGGCTGTGATATTTTCATTAACTGAGAATTCTGCATTAACTTCCAATATTATCTCATACATATCCGGATATGTTTTTCCACCATTGATGTTCAGAGCGTTCCCTACTCCATTCATATCATGATTGCTCATAAGAACCGGTATGGATGGAAAATCAGGGAGGTTATTCACAAAATATTTACTCCCGAGAAGTCCGAGTTCTTCAGCACCGAACAGAACAAAAACAATGGATCTTTTTGGCGGATCTTTCATGAGTGAGAAGGCATTTGCCAATCCGATCACC
Source organism: Candidatus Zhuqueibacterota bacterium (assembly GCA_042564455.1). GTDB lineage: Bacteria > SM23-31 > SM23-31 > SM23-31 > SM23-31 > JBHPLC01. The sequence goes on from JBHPLC010000011.1 coordinate 3,877, forward strand.
ACAGCTGAACCGCTTGCATTATCGCTTGCTCCGGGATGAAGTACGGGCCATGGGCCGAGATGATCAAGATGCCCTCCAAATACAATATATTCTTCTTTTAATTCCGGATCGGAGCCCTCTATCATGCCGACAACATTATATGTTTCAGCATCAGAATGATGTGCACCTTTTGCATCAATTTGCGCTAATACTCCGGTTTCAAACGAGTGATGTTTACCGGTCCGAAGTTCTTCTCTTACCTCGTTTACATTTAATCCCGAATGCTCGAAAAGCATTCGGGCAACTTCGTTCCCGACCATGACCATAGGGAGACCTTCCTGGTATTCACCTGATCCGGAAACGACAACCATATTGATCAGGATCAATCCTGCGGCTTCATGTTCGGAAGCAATTACCAATTTATGCACCCGTTCAGAATATTTTGAGAAATCCTTTCCCTGCACCTGCGGTGTCCCGTTAAAGATCGCTACAATTTTACCTTTTACGTCAACACCCGAATAATCATCCCAACCCAACTCCAAATCGGTAATACCGAAACCTGCAAAAACCACTTCGGTTTTAACATTGCCGAATCCGCTGTAGAGCGTCGGACAAAAATCTTTATACATTTCTAATTCAACTGTCCTTTGATCTTCGTTTACATTTTCCCCCGGAAGAATAAGCGAAAAAGACGTCTCTCTCATTTCATTATACCTGACTTTAAAGGGCTGGAGAAAATTATTATTATAAACTGGTTTTAATCCCCATTCTTTGAAACGGTCAGCAGTCCATTGAGCAGCTTTGTTATATCCCTCAGTTCCGGCGAGTCTGCCTTCCATCTCGGGAGAGGCAAGTATCTTATTAATTTCAAAGATATTGTCCGCTGTAATAAGATCCATTACGGTTTCCGGATCTTCATACCGGGCAGTTCCGCAGGCAAACAAAAATATTGCGAGCAGCAGAAAACATTTTGTTCTATTCATATATGTTTCTCCCATGATGGGGTGTTACTTCGAAACTTTCATTGCTGCGGTCACAGTAACTGAAGGATCACTCTCGGATACCGCCTTTAAGGTAATTTTCGTTGAGGAATAATCTCCTGATTCATATCTCACAAACACCGGAATAGAAACGGACTCTCCGAATTTTACTGCGACAAGCTCATTCTGAAGCTGAGCTGACCATCCCGGAGCATCAGCAGACACTCTCAGTCTGTATATATCATAATTGAGATACTCTGATGTTATTTGCGGATGAAGAGAATCATCCACATCTGAAACTGAACCGGTATTATTAAGTGTGAATATACATTTTTTGAATTTTCCCTGCTGTACAATCTCCACTCCCGGATCGGTAGATGCTCCGTGATTATGAGGTCCTTTTCCATCAAGAGATCGCACACCTATAGTATAGGAAAGAAGTCCTTCCGGATTTTTCTGCAGGTCAATTATGTAGAAATGCAGCCTGTTTGGTTCATCTTTCCATTCGTAAAAACTTCCGGAATTTGTACCGGAGTGGAAAAGAGCATCGTTTACCTGCCGGTAATCGGCGACGGTTCGCATAACCGGTGTTCCATCTCCCGGTTTGTAGTAATCGACCATGTTAATATCTTCAGGATGTGCGTCAATCACCCAGTTGAAGCAGTTAAAACCGTTTGGACCGCCTGTACCGCTTCCTCTTCCATCACGGTCTTTGTTTTTAGCGATCAGCACTCCGTTATCAGGAGTGAATGAATCGTAACCGATCCTCTGTATCACCTCGACTGAATAAAAATTGTAATTCGGATTACCCGGAGAAAGCGGATTCGTTGATGGATCATCAGGAGGTGTTCTGTCATGTGGTTCGTCACCGTCCAGTCTAATTACAATACCTGCCAGTGAATTCGGAAGCGGATCTACTGCGCGTGCTGTAACATTGGCTACTGCCATTCCGGATCCTGCCAGACCATCACGGCTGAGTGAGAGGACCTGATCCTGCGTGATAAACTCGAAATTCAGTTTTTGACGGAGCATCAGTCCTGCGGGCATTGCGGCTCCTGCGACCGCAGGTACTTTCCACCGGCTGTGGGGCCCTTCCGGTCCGTTGAAGCAGCCCCTATCCATCATATCCCAGACACCTGAACCGACTCTTCTATAAGGCTGAATATAAGGATTATTGTTATTGTCACCTGTCCTAAAAAGAAAGTGTCCTATTTCATGCGTGATCGTGCCGGAATTTTCCCCCTGACGCATTGAAGAAAGCCCCCACTGCTGTGCACCGGCTTTCCAGGATGTCCATTCTACATATCGTGTCGTCACCCACCGGGGCAAATCAGGATTGGGATTGCCCCATTCAGGCGGAATATCTTCCTTTGTCTGAAACTTCATTTCTCCGAATTCCTGCCATATGCCTGTTTCGTCATAACCGGCATAGATCCGCAGGACTGCATCGTAATCCCTTCTGACATCCCCTGCGTCTTCACTCCAGATGGCATCGCAGTCACGTTCCATCCGGCTTCTTGCGGGCTCTCCGGTCGGAGTGGCGTCGCGCTGCCCAAATTCATTCAGACCGTATTCCCAGAGGTTTTTGGGCATAAGGTAAGGCCCGAAAACATCCATTTTTGCAACACCTACTTTACCGCGGGACTGTTCCATCCAGTATCCGTTGATCGTCTGTCCGTGATTGACCTCACTTGGTTTATTATAGAAATCTGCATAGAACTGCGGGACTTCTTCACGGGGGACAGGATCGACCTGCGGATTTCCAAAAGGATCGGAGTATTTAGGCAAAGTGACTACAAAAGGCTGATCCGGGAAGTCGATCGCAATAAGCGCTATCTTCATCTGACGGGGCGGCACAAGTGAAGGATCTGCCCAGTTCTTACCGGGGATAGGGACGTAATCGTCCCAGGTCATATCCTCCTGATCCTGCACTACCTGAGGATCGATAGGAGGCAGAGTTACCTCACCGTCCATACAACCATTCAAAACAAGTAGAACGGCAGTGAGAGTACAGATTGTCAGAGCAGATCTAAAAAACAGTGATTTTTTCATATTAGAATCCCCTTTTACCCTAAGATAATAGTTAGTTTTTGAATTTGATCAATTTGAGAAAAATATGTTTGATGTCCTATTAGAGCTTCATCTTATATGTCTGCCGTTAACATCAACTTTTACTGTCAGATATTTCCCTTTATAGTCAAGCGGATCAACATCTGATATTATGATATTTTTTCTTCCCTGTTTTGTCATAACAGTTATTTCTACATCCACCGGCTGTATATCAGGCAGACCGAAATGAACCGGCATTGCATTCTGTGAATTATATCCTGATCCTGTATCGAGAATACCGCAACCTATCAGTTTTCTGTCTTCCGGTCTGTAAATCCGTACTTCTGAACCTGCCCGGGTATAACTTCCATTTTCATTAAGAACCAGTACCTGCAGTGACCTTTGGGCACGTTCAGCAGAAAGAGTGTTTCTTACAAGATAATGCATACCTTCCGGGCCGGAACCTGTCAGTGACAGATCGAGGTCTCCATCCATGTCAAAATCCACCCAATGAGCACCATGATCGGCGTTTAAAGCAAGCAAAACCCCCGGCGTGATATCTGTGAACCGGTCAATATCGTTATGAAAAAGATAATCCCTGAAACTTTTCCCCCTTGTAATTGTACCGTTCACATAGAGATCAAGGCTGCCGTCATTATTATAATCGCCCCATGTACCGGTATCATAGCAGTCATCAATTGCGAGTCCGAGTTTGGGGGCTACATTGACAAAATTTCCGGTTTCGTCCATTGCAAAAAGACCGTTTGGACCGTAATTAGCTGTAAAGATGTCCAGACTGCCGTCATAATCGTAATCTCCGATGCATGGTCTGACACTTCCAAAAGTCGGTATACCAAGAGGTCTTCCCCCGTCATTTAATCCCATTTTACCGGCAACATCAACAAACCGGGAGACATCATTACGGAATAGGCCGTTCTCATCACCGTCCATATTGGTTACATACAGGTCGAGGTCGCCGTCCTTGTCATAATCAAACCAGGCTGCACCGACAGTTCTTCCCGGGTCACCAATACCCATGCGTTCTGCAACATCGGTAAAAGAATCACCGTCATTCCGGAGCAAAACATTCGGCTTATCCCTAAATCCCATGAACAGATCGACATCGCCGTCATTGTCGAAATCCACCCATGAAACCTGTCGTGAATTCCCGGACAAGTCGGCTCCAAGTGACGGAGCTACGTTTGTAAAACGTTTTCCATTACCTTCGTTTTTATACAGTCTGTTATTCTGTTCAGACCTTGGTATAAATCCGAGATACAGGTCAAGGTTTCCGTCACCATTGTAATCGCACCAGGCAGCTGAACGTGTAACAATCTTATCGGCAAGACCAACATCTCCGGCAATATCGGTGAACTGTCCCCCGTCATTCCGATACAGCCTGTTCCCCTGGCCGTTAAAGCCGATGAACAGGTCCAGATCTCCGTCATTATCCATATCCCCCCAGGTGTTGGAGAGTGCTCCCGGATCGTTAAAAAGTTCCGGCTGGTATAATTCAAATTCCGGTCTCCAGTTAGTAAATGGTTTCCTGGGAAATTTTTCGTCCCGCATGGCAGCATGGTAAGAAAAACTTGCCATAACGACCGCATTAATTTTCAGGTCTTCCGGGAGCGTATGATCGAATACATCCATACTGCCGTGCCAGGTCCTTGACCGGTAATCGATCCTATCCTGGATAAATTGAAATCCGGGAAGGCCTGCCTCATCAAAGGCAACATGGTCTGTCCCGTTATTACTGTACTTCGAGAGGGTTTCGACTCTCAGGTCGTGGAAGGGCTTCATCCATGCTTCAAACACTGGCGCTGCAAGATCATTCCCCTGCATGTGAACACCCCTGAACTGTCCTGTACCGTTATCCATATTAAAGTAAACTGAAAATTTATCATATTCAGGAGTTTTACCGTCACGCGGATTACCAAAGTGGTTTCTTACATATCCCCTTGCACCTTTCAGTCCGCCTTCTTCATTACTCCAGAGGCCAATTCTGATAGTGCGGCGCGGTTCGGCTCCGATCGTCTTAAGGATCCGTAATGCTTCAAGTGCGACGGAAACTCCACCGGCATTATCCGATGCACCGGTGCCGGTATGCCATGAATCCAGGTGTCCCCCTATCATTACGATTTCATTCCGCAGTTCAGGATCCGATCCGGGTATTTCGCCAATTACATTAAATCCCCGTGTGTCGGTATCATCAAGTTTGATCCTGATCTCGATTTCCATTTTAACTGGAACACCCCGCTCAGTGACTCTGTAGATCCTGTTGTAATGCTCGGCGGTGACAGCTATCATAGGAACGGAATTCCTGACACCTTCTAAAGTTCTGTCGTTCCGGCTTGTAGGACGCCCCCCAGCGAAGATCGTACCGTCACTTCCAGTGCTTGCTTTTAGAATAACTCCCACATTTTCCGACTTAAAGAAAGCTTCGAGTTCTGCTTCGGAAACCGGTGACCTGAAAGACTGCTGATCCGGCTGACCTTTGCCATAACGCTGATAAAAAAGATCGGTACCTTCCTGAGCATATACACTTAGAGATTCTTCGGTATGTCGGAAGGCATCGGGATTGAACCTTGGACTGACGGGCATTGGCGGAGTAGCAAGGACAATTGCACCCTGCAGTTTTCCGCGGTAATTTTCGAGATCCGCTCTTGAATTTATAGACAAGATCACCGGCTGTCCTGTGACTATCCCGTTTGTTCCCGGAGTAAATGCATATGGATAACCGAAAACAACCTGATAATCAGGCTCCAGCAGATGAATTGAAATTCGTTCTATTTCCCAGCCGACGCAATGATCTCCCCACGGTTCGATAACGGTATTAACGAGGCCGATCTCATCCATTTTCTGTTTCAGCCATTGCTGCGCTTCGCGTATATTCGGCGATCCTGTTAATCTTGGGCCTATGACATCACTTAAATAACCGGCGTAGTCAACAACTTTTGATCTTTCGAATCCTTCGGTTCGTATTTTAGAGACCACATCCCAATAGACTTTCTCCTGAGCTAACGCTGGAGAAATGAATAAAAGGGTAATTATTACCAAAATTACTTTTGAGAATAATTTCATATTTTGCTCCAAGCAAATTATGTTAGGATAGGTGTATTTATGAGTGGACAGATGATTACTCAGAAAATCAATTTAAAGTATTATTGTACTAAAATCAAGAGCTATTGAGAAGTATAGTTATCCTGACACATTATAGTAATGGTTAAACTGATTACTTTCAGAGATTTATTAAAAGTCCGTATTTCATATCCTTATTATTTCCAGTATTTTTCTTTAATATAGTTATAGTCTTTGCCATTCCTCAGCCAGTCATCATATTCTTCTTTTGACCGGAATGGCGGGAGATGATGCGGCTGAAGTTTTTCGGAAGTCTGAACCAGAGGAGCGGGATCCTTTGGAACAAGCTTCTTCATTTCATTTTTTACTTCTTCGTATTTCTGATCATTTGCAAGATTATACCATTCTTCAGGATCACTTGAATGGTCATACAATTCTTCACTTCCATCAATATATACGGTATATCTCCATTTTTCTGTTCGGATAGAAAACTCACCGAAGTCATAAGTTGTTATAGCCGGAAAATCCCATTCCGCCGATGGATCTTTCAGCAGAGGTGTAAGGCTGTTCCCATCAACAATGTTTCGGGAAGGCAGGCCGCAAAGATCATTGAGGGTAGGATATATATCCTGAAGTGAGACAACACGGCTGCACTCAGTGCCTCCTTTAGTTCCAGCAGGCAAACCTGAGGTGCCTTTCGGAGCCTTGATCATTAAAACCGATCTTACAACATTTTCCCAGAGACTGAATTTTCTCCAATGTTCTTTCTCACCTAACTGCCACCCATGGTCCGACCAAAGCACAACAACTGTGTTGTCAGCATAACTGCTTTTTTCCAGAGAATCCAGTAATTGTCCCAACATAGCATCGGCAAATGCTATTGATGCGAGATAACCCTGCACAGCTTTTTTCCACTCTCCTGCTTCAAGAACATGTTTATGATAATCACCGCCCCTTCGTGCAATATCAACTGCTCTTTCGCTTAGGTCGTCCAGATCATTTTCCAGAACTTTAGGAAGCTGAACTGAATCTATCGGAAACATATCGAAATATTTTTTTGGTACATACCATGGAAGGTGCGGCCTGTAAATCCCGCACGCCAGAAAAAACGGTTTTTCATGTTCTTTTTGAAGTTGTCCGGACACATAATCTACACTTTTATAATCACCCATTTCCGAATCATCTATATCCAGAGAAGCCCAGTCAAACATTTTGTACATGTCTTCAAATTCAGTCATATTTACAGTGGTAACTTCCTCGACGATCTCCCCATTGACCTCTTTTTTGATTCTTGGTCTTTCAGGAAAATATTCCCTGGGCATATTATTTGTTTGAGAAGGCCAATATTCGTCCCAGCATGAAGGATCTACCATATGATAATGAAATATCTTACCTGCACCTGCTGAATAATAGCCATTCTCCCTGAAATACGCACCTATTGTCTTGTGATCAGTAATTACCTCGCGCCAGTCCTGATAATTGGAATACATACCTGAATTGTACGGTGCTTTACCGGTCATAAGAGACGTTCGCGAAGGATTGCACATCGGACTGGAACAAAAAGCGTTAGTAAAATTAACAGATTCACGTGCAAACCGGACAAGATGCGGGGTTTTTGCCTGAGTATGTCCTCCCAGCGGTTCGATCCAGTCATTCAGATCATCCATGGAAATAAATAGAACATTAGGTTGTTTTTGTCCCGGATTTCCACAATGAAAAAAAGGCATATTCAGTGCAATGCTGCCAATGCCTATCGTTTTAATAAATTCTCTTCTGGAGGTTGCAGGCATGTTATTTCTCCTGTGAATTTATTTTCTGTATTGATCTCAGTAAGAATATTAGTCTATATTTTTTGATTAATCAAGGATTTTCTGTCTTTAACCGGTTCGGTTTGCTGCTTTCCCTTATACTAAATCAATAATCCGCACCGTTGAATTAATTGTATATTAGAATATTCACTTGACAATAAGTCTAAAAAATATAGATTTAGTATACAATTCATTATCATTCCACAGTATCTCTTAAACAGTTGAACCTTACTCATATCAATAATTTTTAATATATGAAAATTCTCAAATGTAACCATCTATAAAAAACAGGACTTTTCAAATGAAAAATCATATGAGAATTAACAAAACAACTCTGTCCTGTATTATTATTGTGCTGTCCATTATTTTAACAGGATCTTTTCACTGCTCTTCCGATAACTCGGGCTGGAAACCTGCAGCTTCTAATCTGACAACACAGTGGACAAAAAAAGTATCTCCCAAAAATGTTCTTAAAGAATATCCGCGTCCTCAGATGATCCGCGATGAGTGGCGCAATCTCAACGGTCTATGGGATTTTGCCGTAACTGACACGTCCGAAGGTATTCCGGAGATATTTAATGAGAAGATCCTTGTACCGTTTTCTGTTGAGTCGTCGCTCTCCGGAATCGGCAGAAGAGTCGATGAAACAAATCGTCTCTGGTATCGGAAATTATTTGAAATCCCATCAAAATGGAAAAACAAAAGGATTCTGCTTCACTTCGGAGCAGTAGACTGGGAAACAGTCGTTTATGTTAACGGGAAAAATGCAGGTGAGCACCGCGGCGGATACGATCCGTTCAGCGTAGATATCACCGAATTCTGCCTCCCTGACAGTGAACAGGAATTGATCATATCTGTTTGGGATCCAACTACTGAAGGAGAACAACCAAGAGGCAAACAGACACTTAGACCGCGCGGAATTTATTATACTCCGAGCAGCGGTATCTGGCAGACAGTCTGGCTGGAGCCAGTTGAAGAGACCTATATTCAGCGTATTAGAACTATTCCGGATATCGACAGGAGCACCCTGGTGCTTCAAGTTGAAACAAATTCCGACGAAGAAAATATTGGGATCAAAGCAGAAGTATTCGAAGGTGGTAAAAACATAGCAGCAACCACGGGAACAACAGGTGAAGACATAATTATTACAATTCCGGACGCAAAATGGTGGTCTCCCGATTCACCATTTTTATACGATCTGCATATTACGATGACCGCTACGGAGAAGAATATTGAAGACCATGTGGAGAGTTACTTCGGTTTAAGAAAGATCGAGATACGCTCCGATGAGAAGAACATTACGCGCTTATTCCTCAACAATAAATTCATTTTTCAGCTTGGGCCCCTTGATCAGGGATTCTGGCCTGACGGATTGTACACAGCTCCAACAGATGATGCATTATTATTCGATATCGAATTCATGAAAGATATGGGTTTTAACATGGTCCGTAAACATGTCAAGGTTGAACCTTCACGGTGGTATTACTGGTGCGACAAACTCGGTTTGCTTGTATGGCAGGATATGCCGAACGGGCGCAGCAGGACAGATGAGGGAAAAGAACAATTCGAACGTGAATTAGAGAATGTGGTAACTAATTTTTATAACCACCCGAGTATTATTATGTGGGTGCCTTTTAATGAAGGCTGGGGACAATACGATACTGAAAGAATTGTACAAAACATCAAGGAGATCGATCCTTCAAGACTTGTAGACAACGCCAGCGGCTGGACTGATCGTGAGACCGGTGATGTGATCGATATACATTCTTACCCGAATCCACGTTCACCGATTCCTGAACCAGATCGGGCAGCGGTTCTTGGTGAATTCGGAGGCCTTGGATTCAATGTTGCTGATCATGCATGGAATTCTGAAGGATGGGGATATGCTCTATTAGAGACTCAGTCAGATCTGATCACTACATATGAGGATCTATACAAAAATCTGCTGCCGCTAATTGATTCACCCGGTTTAAGTGCGGCAGTTTATACACAGATCACTGATATTGAAAGCGAGAACAACGGCCTGATGACGTATGACCGTGAAATTATAAAGATCCCGGTTGAAACAGCGAAGCTTGCTCATAATGGGTATTTACCGCCTGAAAAAACCGGAAAAGCGGATATCTATATTGATAAAACGGATGTCACTTTAATATGCAGTAAAACCGGAGCTGAAATATGGTATACGACTGACGGAAGAGAACCCGGTCAGAATTCAAATAGATATACAGGGCCAATATCAATAACAGAGAATACAACTATTAAAACAAAAGCAACCTGGGAAAACGGCATTTCGAGCAGAGTCAGAACGATCGAGATGACCAAGGTCGAACCGAAGAAACCTGCAAGTTTAACCGATTTGTCCGGAGGTTTGAATCTTTCCTACTATGAAGGCAGATGGGAGGCACTCCCGGATTTTTCACAGCTTTCCGCAACCTCAGTAAAAAAAGCTTTAAAGTTTGATCTCAGTTCTGCTGAACGGGAGAACGAATTTGCTTTAAAGTTCGAAGGATATTTAGATATCCCTGTTACGGGAGTTTACACTTTATATGTTTCCTCTGATGATGGTACGAGGTTCTTTCTTGGAGATCAGATGTTAATAGACAATGACGGTATACACGGTATGCGGGAAAACCATTACATTATTGCCCTTGAGAAAGGTAAACATCCTTTGACACTTCTGTATTTTCAGGGATCCAGGGGAAAAGGTCTTCTTGTGAGCTATGAAGGCCCCGGAATCGAAAAGCAGGAAATACCACCGAATATTCTTTATCATTTAAACAAAGAGCAATAATAAATATAAAAAGGATTCAATCATGTCATTCAGGAACCGGACAGTCACTATCGCTATCGTTTTACTCATAATTACTTTATTTTTCTCTTGTACACAAAAACCAGGACAGATGGAAATGAAAATCGAACAGCAGTTTTTCGGAACAACTCCGGACGGCATAAATGTCGATCTTTTTACCTTAACCAACTCTAAGGGAGTCAAAATAGAGATAACAAATTACGGAGGGATAGTTGTTTCACTATTTGTTCCTGACAGGGATGGAGAAATGGATGATATTGTACTTGGCTATAAAACATTAGATAAGTATATAGAAAATTCTCCCTATTTCGGAGCGCTCATCGGACGGTACGGCAACCGTATCGGAAAGGGTAAGTTCGTTTTAGACGGCGAAGAGTACACTCTTGCAGCCAATAATGACGAGAACCATCTGCACGGAGGGATAAAGGGATTTGACAAGGTTGCATGGGATGCGGAGACTGTGAAAGAAGAAAATCAGGTAGGAGTCAGGCTCAAATACCACAGCAAAGACGGTGAAGAGGGGTATCCCGGCAACCTCGAATGTACAGTTACTTATCTACTCACAAATGACAATGAATTGAAAATACTTTATGAGGCAGTTACTGATAAAGCGACTCCGGTCAACCTGACACATCACAGCTATTTTAATCTTACCGGAAGAGAAAACAGGGATATCCTCGATCATGATTTGATACTTAATGCCGATCAATATACACCTGTAGATGAAGGATTAATACCCACCGGGGAGTTAAAATCGGTAAAAGATACACCTATGGATTTTACATCGTCAAAGAGTATTGGTAAAGAAATAGCCGATGTCCCGGGAGGTTATGATCATAATTTTGTATTGAACAGTGATTATGGTAATATCGTTCTGGCAGCGCAGGTATATGAACCGGTAACAGGGCGTGTTATGGAGGTCTATACCGACGAGCCGGGATTACAGTTTTATTCGGGAAATTTTCTGGACGGGACAATCACTGGAAAATATGAAATTGTATATAAAAAACATTTCGGTTTTTGTCTTGAAGCGCAGCACTACCCGGATTCACCGAATAAACCAGACTTCCCTTCTGCAATCCTGAGACCCGGAGAAATTTATAGTCAGGAGACAATTTATAAATTTTATTCTAAATGATCAGTGTCTGCATTTAGAATAATACTGAATTTTCTGATGTAACTTGCCTTCTTCAGCATAGAATGTAATTTAAGAAGAACTCAAAAAACATATGTTTCAGGAGATCATAATGAACAGATTTACAGATAAATTAGTATTTGCTAAAATTATCTGCCTCGTTATTGGGTGTCTCATATTAAACAGTGAATCACTGAACGCATATCCTTTTCAATCAACAAGTATACCTTCTGTTGATAGTCAGCCCATATGGTCTCCTGATGGATCAAAGATCGTTTATTTATCAGATATGGATGGCAAAAACGATATCTACATTATGGATGCAAACGGTTCCAACAAGACAAGGTTAACCAATAATTCTGCATGGGACAGATTTCCGGTCTGGTCTCCTGACGGAACAAAGGTCGCTTTCCAATCGAATAGAGACGGGAATGATGAGATATATGTTATGAATTCGGACGGCTCCAATAAGATAAGATTAACCAACAATCCTGCCAGTGATATGCTTTCGTCATGGTCTCCTGACGGATCAAAAATTGCTTTTCACTCCTGGAGAGATGGGAATGCCGAGATCTATATTATGGATAGGGACGGTTCTAATAAGACAAGGTTAACAGATAATCCTGCCGGAGATACCAATCCATCCTGGTCTCCGAACGGTTCAAAAATCGTCTTCAGATCTGAAAGGGACAATTTGGATAATTGGGAAGTATATGTTATGGATTCCGATGGCTCCAACCAGACCAGATTAACAACTAACAATGCTGCCTGGGATCCATATCCCTCCTGGTCCCCGAATGGTTCGAAGATAGTTATTGAATCGAATAAATATGGTAATCGGGATATTTACATAATAGATGCAGATGGCTCCAACCAGATAAATTTGACCAATCATCCTGCCGGAGACAGCGGCCCCAAATGGTCTCCTGACGGGAACAAGATCGCTTTTCATTCAGAGAGAGATGATAACTGGGAAATTTATATTGTAAATGCAGACGGTACCAATTTAACCCGGTTAACAGATAAATATCCTGAAGATTATTATCCTTCCTGGTCTCCCGATGGATCAAGGATCGCTTTTGATTCGTTCAGGGACGGCAGATGGGAAATCTACGTGATGAATGCGGACGGTACCAATCAGACAAATTTAACGGATAATCCTGATATTGACGGGTGTCCCTCCTGGTCTCCTGATGGTAAAAAGACTGTTTTTCATTCTGACAGGGATGGCAACTGGGAAATTTATATAATGGATGCTGATGGTTCCAGTTTAGTAAGGCTGACTGATAATCCTTTTGAAGATTATTATCCCTCCTGGTCTCCTGATGGTTCCAGGATAATTTTCCACTCTAATAGGGACGGTAACAGAGAAATCTACGTAATGAATATTGACGGTTCTGATCAGAGCAGGTTAACAAATAATCCAGCTGCGGATTGGTGCCCCTCCTGGTCTCCGGAAGGCAATAAGATCATTTTCCATTCGTGGAGGGAAGGTAATGCAGAAATATATTTGATGAATGCAGACGGTTCCGGATTGACAAAGTTGACTGACAATCCTTCTGAAGATAATTTTCCGTCATGGTCACCGGATGGTTCAAGAATCGCTTTTAATTCATACAGAGATGGCAACTGGGAAATCTACGTAATGAACTCAGACGGATCTAATCAGATTAGATTAACTGATAATTCAGCAGAGGATCTTTATCCGTCATGGTCTCCGGATAGGGATAAGATCACTTTCCATTCATGTAGGGATGGAAATGCAGAAATATATTCTATGAATACAGACGGTTCCGGTCAGATGCGGTTAACAAATAATTCAGCTGGAGATTTTAATCCCACCTGGTCCAGGGACGGCAGAAAAATATACTCTACCTCGAACAGAGACGGTAATTCAGAAATCTATGTTATGAATCCAGACGGTTCTGGTCAGGTCAATCTTACTGATAATCCCGATGAGGATTTACACATTTCCCCGTCACCCGATGAAACAAAGCTCGCTTTTTATTCAGATAGAGATGTCTGGTATGAAACATGTATTATGGAAATAGACGGCTCCGGTCTAATAAGCCTTCCAAAAGACGCTGCACTCCCGGAAATCGGTATTATACCTGGCAGAACAGCTGCTGCTGCCGGAAGTGCAAGCAAATTTTATCTTGTGGGTATAGGCCCCGGTGATCCCGACCTTATCACCATGAGAGGCCTGAGGGTGATTATGGAAGCCAATGTGGTTTTTTGTGATCAGGTGATCGAAGCGAAATTTGCTGATTATCTTGAGGGGAAAGAAGTATTATCTCCTCCTGTGGGAGTCTGGTTTACTCAGCCTTTCGGAATTGACCATACAAAATTTACAGGTGATGAACGAAGGCAATGCAAGAACACTATCCGAAGGCGATACGAGTTTATTTCCCGGGTCCGCCGGATGATCGGGCAGGGAAAGACCGTGGCAGTTCTTGATCACGGAGATGCCATGGTATACGGTGAATATCAATGGTTAGTAGATGCATTCGCCGACCTTAATCCTGTAGTCGTTCCGGGATTGAGCAGCTTTAATGCGGCTAATGCCGCCCTGAAAAGAGAGGTTACGAGTGTCGGCCGAAACGAATCGGTTATCCTGACAGCCCTTGAATGGCCCGGCAGGGAGATGGATAAAATCAAGGAATTATCAGTTAACGACTGTTCCATGACAGTTTTTACTCACGGTTTAAAGATAAAAGAGTTTGTCGAGGCAATATCTGTCAATTATCCACCCGAGACACCTATAGCACTTGTAAAGTTTGCAGGATTTGCTGAGAAAGAAGAGGTGATTTCAGGTACTATCGGTACAATCCTGGACATATTAGGAGACGAGAACCTACCGTTTGAATTTATCATCTATGTGGGGGATTTCCTGAAAACCAAAAGATAGAAGACAGATTCATTTATGAAGACAAACAAAAATTCATTTTTTGAACATACGTATTTAAGTTTTAAATTGTATTTACATCTGATTTAATCACATATCAGTTTCCGGTTTGTATTATTTTATTTAACTGCTAATATACAGTTGACCTACTTCAGTTTTTTCTTCTTAGTTCTTCTGTTTTCTTATAAAGTAAAGCGAGTCTTTCATCTGTTGCTGGACCGCTTTCATACCACTGAATGACTCCATTCTTATCCAGCAGAAATACATATGCGTCCGAGTTATCTTCCATGAGCAACGGTTTTTTATATTTGTCTATATTCCCGTAATATGTAGAAACATTATCATGTCTGAATTGTGGGATCCCTCCACGCATTCCACCGTCTATAACGCCAGACATCAGCTTCCATCTACGCTTAAGCATAGGAATTTCGTAAAACGAAACGTCGTCTATACTCCCGTATTTTTCACTGAATGGTTCCAGCCATGTATCGATCTTTTCCTGTGTTTGACGCTCAAAAGCGATCATTATCAACGCAACCTCTCCCTTGAGAGAATCGGGATAATGGATTATCTTTCCCGACAATGCTTCGACTGTCATACCCGGAAAAGGTATACCTATCAAATCTTTTTCGTTATTTTTATTCTGCCCGGTAACATTATATACTGATAATAATAATAATCCCATAGCAATCAATATTATTTCATATTTCATATTTCTATTCCTTTAATAAATTAATTTCACAATGTTTAAATTATTATTTTGTTTGAGTTTCACCATATTCAAAAATACGACTGCTAAAAATTAGTTAAATATCAGACGTATTTTATAAAGGATTACTAACCGCCTATATCAAATGGATTGGCTGCACATTCGGAACACTTCTGTTCCTCAATAAAAGAGAGGGATCAAACCGATCATTACATTTTTTATCACAGACATACTCGTTACCATTCTTATCAATAAATATTGCCAGCGGTCTTGCACTTGTTTTGACAATACCTTTTCCGAAATTCTTTTTGCTGCTCATTTTAAATTTTCCTTTTTGCCAGAAAATGTCTAATTATTGTCTAAAATAACAACCGATTTTTATCTGGAGTTCCCGAATTGTTAAAATTATTCAACTTTGCAGCAAATTCAGCATTAATGAGATAAAAAAAGGTTTAAATTCTATATTGATGAAACTTTAGGCAAAACAATTCTGTTGCAAATAATAATTAGACATTTTCTTGACATTATTATATAGTTAAAGTATATTAGACCATGAATGCGAAAAAGGTTTACCCTATTAAAGTTGTATCCCAGATAACCGGTATGAATAATCATATCATCCGGAAATGGGAACAGAGATATAGAGCAGTTATTCCGCAGCGTACGGAAACTAATAGGAGGATGTATTCTGAATCGGACATAGAACGTCTAAGGTTTCTGAAAACCGCCACTGAGAACGGGTATAATATCGGGCATGTCACTAAAATGAGCAATGATGAATTAAGAAGTCTCATTCAATCAATTAATAATTATAGCAGTAGTGGGAATGGTTTATATGAAAAGAATCTTTTAATTGATCCTCATTATCACTATAACAAATGTGTCCAAACAGTCAAAGAATTTGATCCGCAGGCTCTCCATTCTTCATTAAATTATACTGAAAACTTTTTAAATAAGCGTATTCTAATTGAACATGTAATCATACCTTTACTTCATACCATCGGGGTGTTATGGGAGAGTAATAAAATCAAAATAGCTCATGAGCATGCAGCTACAGCGGTTATTCGTACTTATATCAGCAATCTTAAAAGTTCAATGTATGTTCCAGATAATGCACCTTCAGTAATAATAGCAACTCCTGCCGGGCAGCATCATGAGATTGGTGCTATTATTGCTTCAATAACAGCAATTTCAGAGGGATGGAATGCCTTATATATGGGAGCAGATCTTCCGGTTCAGGAGATAATTTATACAGTTCAAATCCAAAAAGCTAAAGTAATAGCATTAAGTATTATATATCCTGAAAATAATCCGGATACGAGGAAAGAAATAGCGGATTTAAAAGCCGGTATTAGTGACAAAATATACCTTGTTGCCGGAGGACGTGCATCACAATCCTACAAAGATCTTTTTTCTAATTCAAAAAATCGGCTTATGCATGATTTTGATGAATTTCGTTTGTTACTTCGCAACTTGAATTCTCAACAATAAAGGTCTGATCAAATCTTAATTTATATTTAGATAAAAACTGTGACTCCTCTTAATTAGGATAGATTTATTCTTGAGCAGGCGACAGAATCGAATCAGTAGAGCATATTTTTCAGGCTGAAAAATCGTTGCAGCTCTAAGATTCTACATATCCAGCACAGATCTTACTGTCTGAGCTAAATCCTTCATTTTGTATGGTTTGCCGACCTGACTTTTAGCTTCAGCCAGAATACCCTCTTTAGTATATTCATCACTATGGCCTGAAGAGATAATTACCTTAACGTCCGGATTTATATCCAGCATCCTGCGTAATAACATTTCGCCGGACATTATAGGCATAGTTAAATCCAGAATTACAGCGTCAATAGAATCTTTCTGTTCCTGATATTTTTCTAATGCCTGCTGCCCATCTACGGCTGTTAAAACTTTATAACCGAATGTGGTCAGCATTGATTCTGCCAGTTTTCTCACCGTCTTTTCATCGTCAACGACAAGAATGGTCTCATTTCCACCGGGTATATCAATCATTCTTTTTTCTTCAAAAGCAGATTCGGATTGGGCTTTCGGAAGATACAGATGGAACTTTGTCCCTGAGCCTTCTTCACTTTCTATGCTAATATGACCGTTATGTATTCTGGTAACAATATTAAAAACCATCGACAATCCTAATCCCTGCCCCCGTACTCCACCTTTATCTTTGGTTGTAAAAAGCGGATCGAAGGCTCTTCTTAAGACCTCTTCAGACATTCCGATCCCATTATCCTCAAAAATAATATGAATGTAATCTCCTTCAGATAAACCGAGTGTGTCTCCTGAATCAGTTTTGTAATCTTCGGCATTAATGCAGATATAATCTCCCGTTTGGACGCCTTTTTTCTCAATAGCGTGGGCGGCGTTAATACCAAGATTCATAAAAACCTGGTTCAGTTCAGTAGGATTCGCTTTGATGTAATATTCACCTTTCTTAAAACCGACTCTCTTATCAATGAGTTTATCAGTAGTTTTACTAAGCAAACTCGTTACTTCCATAGCAACATCATAGAAATCAATACTCCTTCTCTCAGCAATTGATACTTTTGAAAAAGAGTGGAATTGTTGTATTAGTTCTTTTGCGCGCTCACAGCTTTTCTCTGCATCTTCAAGATATTTTTTCTGGTTTTCGGTTAAATTATGTTTATCGAACAGAAGCAGATCTATATTTCCCATAATACCGACGAGCATATTATTGAAGTCATGCGCGATACCGCCTGCAAGTGTTCCAAGAGAGTCCATACGCTGTCGGATTTGGAGCTGTTCTTCCAACTGCTTACGTTCGGTGATATCAAGATGTGTTCCGCTCATTCTCAAAGGTTTACCATCCTCAGTCCATTTAACCACTTTGCCTCGTGCGTTTACCCATACCCAGCTGCCGTTTTTGTGGGGCTGCCTGAATTCCACATCATAATAGTCTGCTTCTCTTTTAAAGTGTTTTTCAAGTAAGGCATTTGCAACCGGAAGGTCATCGGGATGAACATTTTTTATCCATGTTTGGATATCAATAGGTTCAAGTTCTTCAAGTTTGTAGCCCAATATTTCTGCCCAACGATCATTCAAAGTTAATTCACTGGTTTGAACATTCCAATCCCATGTTCCGGCATTGGTACCTTTGAGTATGTCGGCAAGTCTCTGTCTTTCTGCTGAAAGTTCCTCTTCTATTTTCTTGCGGTCTGTAATATCCATTATGTTACCGATAACACCTACTACCTTACCGTGTTCTTTTTCCGCTTTTGCAGTTGTGCGTATCCATAATTTTTTGCGCTTAAAATTTGTGAAAGGAAATTCCATATCATAAGATTTACCTTCGGCAACGCATTTATTAAACGCCTCCACGATTATGGGCCGGTCTTTTTCATCATAACATTTTAAACTTCGTTCAACGTGTTCGGTAGAACCCGTTTCAATATCATGAGGATTAATTTCATGGATACGATATGTTTCATCGGTCCAGAACATGATTTGGTTTTTTATATCCCATTTCCAGCAGCCTATTTTAGTCAGTTTCTGAGTGACGTTTAGTAATTCTTCGCTTTGCCTCAGTGCTCCTTCTGCTCTTCTGCGTTCGGTAATATCCATAAAATCGACTATTATTTCGGAAATTGAGTTATTTTTACCCAATTTCGGAGCAGCATTTACCAGGGTCCATTTATTTTCGTCATTTCCGGCGCTCTTGATTCCTACAACATAATCTTTAAGCAGCTTTTTGTGTTTTAAAACTAAATTGACGGGATATTCTTCCACTGGCATTTCAGTCCCGTCCTCGCGCAAAAATTTCCATTCCGGGTCGACAGCCATTTTACCCAGCAGCTGGTCTTCTGTCAGACCGAGTATATTCTGGGCGGTATGATTGCTTTGAATAATAGAAGTATCAGAGGCATGCACAACTATCCCTGTTTTAACATTCTGCATAATGTATTGCAGATCTTCTTCACTTTCACGCAGTGCATCTTCTGCCTTTTTGCGTTCGGTTATATCAACATTAGTTCCGACATGCCCTATGACATTTCCATCCGCAGAGGAAATGGGTGAAGTTCTTGTGTAAACCCATCTGACTTCTCCATTCGGCCTAATGAATCGAAATTCCCCGCTGTACCCTTTATTCATTTTTAAGCATTCGTCCCATTCTTCTAAAATCTTCGCTTTATCCTCGGGATGTATTGCAGATGCCCAACCGAAATCCAGCGCATCTTCCCTGGTCATTTTAGTGATGGAACACCAGCGGTCATTCAGGTATACTACCCTGCCATCATTATCAGTCTGGAATATTCCTATGGGTGATGATTCGCTGAGTTTTCTAAATTTTTCCTCACTTTGCAATAATGCATCTTCTACTTTTTTGCGTTCAGTGATGTCTTTTGAAACGTTGGCAAGATAAAGCTGCTCACCGGTGACTGGATCAGTAATCATAAATGAAACTACGTAAACATCCGTCAAAGCACCGGTCTTCAGGTTAAGATATTGAAGCTCACCTTCCCATGTACGGTTTTCCATCAGTGTCGGAAGAAGTTCAGACTGTACCTTCTCCTTCAGATGATCAGGAATAACCTGCATAATGTTTGTTTTTTCGACCTCTTTATTGTCAATACCTAACATTTTTGAACCGGCTTCGTTAATAAAGATCATGTTTCCGTCGAGAGTGGCCAGGTTGATGAGATCACTTGAATATTGAACAACTGATGCAAGCTTCTGCAATTCTTCCTCCGCCTGCTTACTGTCGGTTATATCGATAGATGTTGACATTAAACCAATAGGCTTGCCTGATGTGTCATATATTGTACTTGCATTTACATGAACGTCAAAGATTGTTCCGTTTTTTTTCTTTGCTTTTATATCACCAGACCAATAATTATTTTCCTTAATTGAGCTAATAATTTCGTCAAGCCTTTCATAGACAATCCAGAACTCTGAAAAATGCTTTCCAATAATTTCATCCGTATGATCAAATTCCCATATTTTCAGAAAATAGGGATTTATATAAGTAACAATGCCATCCAGGTCAGAAGTAGCGATTATACTTGAAGCAGAATTTATGATATACTCTTTTGCACGGAGTTCCTCTTCTTTTTTTTCAAGCTCTTTGATCCGATTTTTCAATTCTTCATAAGTTGGTTTACTCATGGCAGAAACCTCTTTTTTCACATAAAGTTTCTAAAAATAATTGCTTTGCGTAAGTTTCCCGGGCTACGTTTCTGATAATTTCAATTTTTGATCCGGAAGTAAATCCTGAATTTGCCGGATTCAAATGATATTTACGAATCAAGCACAGTTCTTACTGTTTTAGCCAGATCATTTATCTTATACGGTTTACCAACATGACTTTTTGCTTCAGCAAGAATGCCTTCTTTTGTATATTCATCACTGTGACCTGACGAGATAATTACTTTTACAGCAGGATTTATATCCAGCATCATTTGAAATACCTGTTTCCCGGACATTTGAGGCATGGTCAGGTCCAAAATAACAGCATCGATTGATTCTTTCTGCTTTTTATAAATTTTTAGTGCATTTTTCCCGTCACTTGCTGTAAAAACTGTATAACCTATCTGAGTTAATAACTTTTCTGTCAAATTACGAACATTTTCCTCGTCGTCAATTACCAAAATAGTTTCCGTACCACCTACAATATCCAGCACCTTTTTTTCTTCTTCATCTGCCTCAGGTTTAGATTTGGGCAGAAATAAATGAAACGACGTTCCTTTGCCCTCTTCGCTTTCAATGAATATATGTCCCTTGTAAATTCTTGTGATAATGTTATACACCATTGCAAGACCAAGCCCCTGCCCTTTTTTAACACCCTTATCTTTTGTTGTGAACATTGGATCGAATGCTTTCTTCAAGACTTCATCCGGCATCCCGATTCCGTTATCCTCGAACAAAATATGAATATAGTCACCTTTGTTCAATCCAGTTCTATCTCCTGCTGCAGCTTCATAATCCTCAGCTTTAATCCTGATATAATCGCCCTCTTTTGCACCCCGTTCTTCGATTGCCTGTGCCGAATTCGTCGCGAGATTTAACAGCGCCTGGTGAATCTCTCCCGGATTTGCATAAACAAAGAACTCACCCTTTTTGAATTTGATCTGCTTATCAACAAGTTTGTCTGTCGTTTCTTTCAGCAGACCGAATACTTCATTTGATATATCATAAATGTCAACTGCTGATTTTCCTGTGACCGATGCTCTTGAAAGCGTCTGGAACTGTCTTATCAGATTGGCGGCGCGGACACTGCTCTGCTCTGCATAATTCAGGCATTCCTTCTGGTCTTCAGTAAAATTCTCACTGTTCATATTGAGCAGGTCTATATTCCCCATAATACCGACAAGTATATTGTTGAAGTCATGAGCGATACCTCCGGCAAGGGTACCGAGGGAATCCATACGCTGACGGATCTGGAGCTGCTCTTCAAGATGTCTTTGTTCAGTTACATCACGAAACACTGCATTAACACCATTGTATTCATTGTCGGGGCCATATCTGGTAAATAGATTTGCCTCTCCAACAATGATCTCTCCGTGTTTCGATTTCCATGTATGTTCAAAATTAATTCTACCTTCTTTAATCAATGTTTCATTTATTGATTCGACCTGCTTTTTTGGTAAAGGATCTTTAAATATCTCTGACAGATTCATTCCGGTCAAATCTCCATAACCCAGTTTTTTAGTCATAGAAGGATTTGCATAGATCAGGTTTAAATCCTTATCGACAATATGAAAATAATCGGAAGCGCCGTTCATAAATGTCCTGAATCTTTCCTCAGATTCTCTTAACGCTTCTTCGGCTTGTTTGCGTTCGGTAATATCTTTGAATATCATTGCAAATTTGCCTTTTTCCGGAGAGAACGCTCTTGCATTATAATATTTCCCTGTATTATGGTTATAATCCTCAAAATCAATTGGTTCCTGAGTAATTGCAACACGCCCATATCTCTCAATCCAGAGTGATTCAATATCCGGATATATCTCTTTTATGGTTCTTCCCAGGGAGGCCTTAACATCCATACCGCTTTGATCTCCAAAAGCAGGATTAATTCTTAGA
The DNA here is from genome assembly GCA_042564455.1 of Candidatus Zhuqueibacterota bacterium. Classification (GTDB taxonomy): domain Bacteria; phylum SM23-31; class SM23-31; order SM23-31; family SM23-31; genus JBHPLC01. Next base: position 26,391 of record JBHPLC010000011.1, read on the forward strand.
AAACGATAATCTATAGGATTTCCTTTTTTATTACAGATAACTTCACATAAAGCGAAACCTTCACGCATACTCTTGAACAAGCTCTGAAATTCTTGTTCGTTTTTCTTAATTGCTTCTTCCGTTCTTTTGCTTTCAATTGCCCCTGCCACATGCTCTGATACAAATTCCATGATTTCGATATCTGTCATTGAATATTGATTTTCATCAGTGTAACTTTGTACAACCATTACTCCAATAATCTCATCTTTTATTTTAAGAGGAACTCCAAGCCAAATTTTTGCTTCTGATCCTTTTAAATTCAATTCACCATTATCCTGTTTTTCTTTTAAAATTTCCTGGGTTCTGAAAAGCGGTTTTCTGGATCTAATAACATATGCGCTGCTTGACAGTGAGCCGTGCATCCTGTAAGGTTCATATGACTGATCTTTTTCATCAACAAAGAACGGGTAACTGATCATGTCTGAAGATTTGTCATATAAAGCAATATAGAAATTGTCCGTATTAGTAATAGTACCGAGTAATTTATGGATTCTTAGATACAACTCATCAAGGCTTGCCGAGGCGCTTACAGATTTGGAAACCTCATAAAGAACATTTTTCGTCATTTCAGCTTTTTTACGCTCTGTAATATCTTCATTAGCTCCGACATGACCAATTACATCCCCATTTTTCGATAAAATAGGTGAGGTACAGGTATAAACATAACAAATTTCCCCATCAGGACGGATGAAACGGAATTCACCTTTATAGCCTTTCTTTTTTTTGAGGCATTCTTCCCAATCAGCAAGAACTTTGGATTTGTCATCCGGATGCAGTGCCGAAATCCAGCCAAATCCCATAGCTTCTTCCCTTTTCATCCCGGAAATAGTACACCACTTATCATTCAGATACATCACTCTTCCATTCGAATCAGTCTGGAAAACACCCATGGGAGAAGATTCACTTAGTAATCTGAATTTTTCCTCACTTTCCTTTACTACTTCTTCCACTTTCTTACGCTCGGTGATTTCATGATAGTTTGCCAAAATACCGTTTACCAAAGGATCATGTAGTAGATTTACTGCAGTGAGTTTAACATGTCTGTAACTTCCATTTTTGCATTTGTACCTATACTCAACACTTTTTACCTTATCTTTATTTTTCAGTATATCAATAAAATCGTTTTGAATACGCTCTTTATCATCAATATGTACTGTTTCCAGACCATTTTTATCAATGAGATCTTCCGGAAGCCAGCCGAAATGCTGCTCAATATTCGGGCTTTTATATTTAACAATACACTGTTCATCCAGGATAGCAATAACATCGGAGATATTCGAAATAAGCGCATTCTTTTTGGCTTCGTTTAGCCTGATAACTTCTTCAGCCTTTTTTTGTTCAGTGACATCTCTAACGGAACCTGAAATACCTATAACCTTACCATTATTATCAAATACCGGATTTTGAATTGTATGTAAAAAATTATCAACTCCGGCAATATTTAAATGACTGATTTCATTAACAGGTTTACCTTTAAAATTAAGGTTATCTACTTCTCTAATTGTTGAAGCATCCTTTTCAGAGATTATTTCTTCAGCCTTCTTCCCGAGAATTTTATTTTCCGGAAGTCCAAGCATTTTTGCAGCTACAGAATTTACAAAAGTATATCTTCCCTTTATATCTTTTGCAAAGATACCATCTTTAATATTCTCTGTTACAGTTTTCAGTAATTTTTCACTTTTTAATAATTTTTCCTCTGTTTTTTTACGTTTGGTGATGTCGCGAAATACTCCCCGGCTTCCCTTAAATTTCCCATTCTTATCATAAACAGCAGCTATTTTTATATCTCCATATATTTCTTTGCCTTTCTTTGAAACAAATATCATTTCTACACTTATGTTTCCTTCCCTTATCAATTCTTCAGCTTTTGGAAGAAAAATACTTTTGTAATCATCTCTAAATATATCTGATAGATGCATTCCGATCATCTCATCATTTTTGTAATCCAGAGTAGAAGTCATTGCCTTATTTACGTATGTGAAATTTCCATTTTCATCGGCGACAGCCATCAAATCGCTTGCAGTCTCCATAAAAATTCGGAATTTCTCCTCACTTTCTTTTAAAGCATTCTCTATTTTCTTGTGTTCAGCTTCAGCATTTTCAAGCTCTTTTACACGTATTTCTAAATCTTCATAGGTTGGTTTTTGCATTCTAAGCCTCAATTTGGAAAATCTACCACAATTATTTTGTAATTTGTATCTATTGCGACATAATTCAATATATGTGCACAATATTCGACACACTTATCCATTTATTATGCTCAACAATTACTGAGGAGCACAATCAAATAATATTATGCAAAATCTGTTCCTTAAATTGTCAGCTATATAAAGACATCCAATTGACCGCTTTTACATCTCCGCTTTTCTTTTCATTCTCATCCAGGTTTTTCCGTTTTCTTTACAGATCACCAGACCGTTCATTTCTCCCTGAACCTGTTGGAAATAATCGTAATAAATTGTCTTATCCAAAGAATTTATGTGGTAAAAAAAGTGTTGGTTTATCCCATTCAATAGGTTGAGCATAAGACAACAAAAATATCGTTAACAGAAAGAGATAAAAAAACACTTGAATAAACCAAAAATTCTGTTAGTTTTCAGACTGGTGATCTGAGAAGATCTGAAGACACACACCTTTTTGAATTCACAAATCATATCACATATAACGGAGGATAATCGCATGAAATTCAGATTCAGCTTTTACTGCCTTATCATTGTGCTATTATTAGTTTTCAATCTTTCATGTTCACATTCCGTTGAAACAGGCAGTAAACAATGGCCAAGTTATCGCGGAAATAATGCAAACGGATTATCCTTGAATTCCAATACCCCGACAGCATGGGATATGGAAAATTCCACCAATATCAAATGGAAGGCAGAAATCCCGGGATTAGCTCACTCCTCTCCCATTATGTGGGATGATCATATCTTCATTACAACAGCCGTCGGTGAGAACGAAGATCCGGATCTGAAAGTTGGACTTTACGGAAATATTGATCCTGTTGAGGATGAAGGAGTGCACGAATGGAAATTATACTGTATAAACAAGAATACAGGAGATATTATTTGGGAACAGACTGCCCATAAAGGTGTCCCTGCAGTAAAAAGGCATCCCAAATCAACACATGCAAACTCAACACCTGTCACAGACGGGGAATATGTGGTAGCGTTTTTCGGATCTGAGGGATTATTCTGCTACGATATGAGCGGAAAATTGATCTGGGAAAAAGATTTCGGCCTGCTTGAGTCCAGTTATTTTGTGGTTCCAACAGCAGAATGGGGTTTTGCAAGTTCCCCAATTATTCATAAAGGCACTGTCATTGTGCAGTGTGATGTTCTGGAAAATTCCTTTCTTGCCGCTTTGGATATTAAGACCGGTAATGAAATATGGCGCACCCCCCGTGAGGATGTCCCTACATGGAGTACTCCGAATGTTTTTTCTCAAGGCGGCAAAACTCAGGTAGTAGTTAACGGTTTTAAACATATTGGTGGTTACGATTTTAAAACGGGAGCAGAAATCTGGAGATTAACCGGTGGTGGTGATATTCCGGTTCCGACTCCGCAGATCGCCCACAACATGATCTTTATTAACAATGCCCACGGTAGAATGCAGCCCATTTATGCAATTAAAACAACTGCAGCAGGTGATATTTCCCTGGAAGGGGATAATACAACAAATGATCATATTGTCTGGAGTGTCATGCGGGGCGGGGCTTATATGGTCACTTCGATAATCTACGGTGACTATTATTACAATTGCAGGAATAACGGCTACGTCTCCTGTTTTAATGCACTAACAGGTGAGAAGATGTATGAGGAAAGAATTGGGAAGGCAGGATCGGGTTTCTCTGCTTCACCGGTAGCTTCAAACGGAAAACTCTACTTTACGAGCGAACAAGGTGAGGTTATAATTATCCAGCCGGGTCCTGAATTTAAGATCATCGCGGAGAATTCCATGAACGATATCTGTATGGCAACACCGGCGATTTCCGGAAATGTTCTATATTTTCGAACGCATCATTATTTGATCGCTATTTCGGAAGAAAAGTAATTTCATAATATAACAATTATACATAGGTTTTTGGAAACAAGTACGGGAAGACGTATTTATTTAATAGTCAAGGGCAGGCTTTATGTCTGCCTTTTTTCATTCGTTTTGAAGTATCTATTATTCGTTTCTCAATGCAGGAAGCAGGTCTCTTTTTGCGGCTGAATTTGAGGCAGAAAACACCCAGAATACCCCATTTATCACAACCAAAACCAACAGCAGAATCAATGTAGTATATGGTATATTTGATCCAGGTGTCATCAGAGAAGGAATGGTTGCCAGCAAAGCCGTAATAATTCCCAAAAACACTCCGGCAAAAAACAGGAAAAAGTGTTCTGTCAATATAAGTAATTGTATTTTATCCCTTTTGAATCCTACTGCACGGAGCAGAGCAAACTCACTCTTCCGTTCTTTAACATTTTTTGAAATTACTATTCCAATCCCAATACTGCCGAGTATAAGCCCGAATGTACCGAGTAATAGAAATATTGAGAGATAAGTATTTTCAACCTTATTAAATTGTGCAAGTTTGTCAGATGAATGAGTTAAATCCACACCCTGATCCTGCAGCGCCCAGTTAATTTTCTGATAGATATCTTCCGACTCGGAAATTGGTGTATCCACCAGAAAAATATTTGAACCGGTTGTTGACGGATATTTATCAAGAAACGCTTTTTCCGATATAATTATATTTCCCTGAAAGATTGAATTGGCAAGTCCGCCCACCAATTTAACTTTGAATATTTCCCCGCTTTCGCTGATATACTCAATAATATCACCTACAGATTTTCCCATACCCCAGACAATAACGGAATGATCAGCAATCCCGGGTATAACATTATCAGGCAGGTCTTGAGATAATATTTCCCACGGATTATCCGGATCAACTTCCGGGATCGTTTCAATAAAAGAGAATGGCTTTCTTATTATAAATTCATTCGGATCAATTCCAATAATCTGCGGATTTGAAACCCTATTGAGATTCAGGCAGCTTGCATCATCTCCTTCTTTTACACGAAATAATATAAATCTAACTTTTTCAGGATCAATCTCATTAAGAGAGTAAAAATTACGGCCTTTTTCGCTGTTAAGGTCGTATAGAATCGGCAGCATACTTTCTCCAATCATCGCAAAGCCGCCGGTTCCCGATTCTCTTTTTTCCGCATCTGTCAATGAATTCTGCCGGTTTGCACCTACAGTAAAAACAATAAATAAGCCGCTTGCGAGCAGACCAGCAAGCGCAAGGCTGCGAAATCTTCTTCTTACAGTATTTCTCATTCCGATATTTTTTATGTTTACCTTAGTGTATGTAATATTCCGGGCTTTTTTTATAATCCATACATTAATTAGCGCTATACCACCGGTTAATAATAAAGAACCTGCAATGAAGAAGTAGAGAAATGCTTCCCGTCCCCTGCCAGTATCTATCAGTATCAGGATTGAAATAACTCCCATAAAACATAACAGACCTATTATCAGACTAAGTGTAGGTTTTCTGTTTTTAATGGTTTCCAGTTTTGTGGTCCCTTTTTGAAGAGAGACAATACTCTGTTTGAGCTGATTTCTTAAAACGAGACGGATGGTAATTAGAGTAATGATGATCCCAATGGTTATCCCGGTAAAAACAGTTGAAAGGTCAACATGGATTTGCAGTGAGGATGTTCCAACAATATCCTGCCATACAGTTCTCAGTGCAATCAGCACAATTTGGTTATATAATATTCCGGATACCGCACCTAATATACTTCCAATTACTACAAGAATAATACCTTCAAGAAAAATAATATATTTGACCGTTCTTTTAGTAAATCCCATTGCCAGAAGTGATCCAGTCTCTTCGGTTCTCTGTTCAATATTAAAAGCATAAAGTAATCCGGTCAGAAGAAGTGCAGAAATGATTATAAAGAAACTAAGTCCCAGAAATAATTGAGCAAAATCCACAGATTGTGAGCTTGCAGAAAATCCTTCGTTTTTTACGTCCCGGAATAAGAAACCGAATTTTCCCGGATCAATTATATTTTCTAAATTTTCCTTTATTCCCGTAATATCTTCCCCCTGAATTCGTAAAGCAGTAAGGCTTCCGAAGCGATTCTTCCATAATTCCTGTGCTGAGATCAAAGAAATAAATGCCTTAGGAGTCCCGCGATATTTATCCCAGTAATCTTCATCTTTCTCACGAATTTTATTAAGGTCGATCGGGATGCCCGGATCCCAGTCACGACAATTCTCCGCCTCGACAAAACCCGGGAAATCAGGCAGCAAATTTCTGTCGGCATAATCACCTTTAATAGAGACGACAGATTTTACCCTGAATTCGGCTGTGGTCTCTTTAAGAGACCTTGACGATCCAAGAATATAATAAGTCAGAGTAATCGGATCGCCCACTTTCGCACCGAGGTCCGCGGCAAGCCACTCGTTTATAATTATCTCATCCTCTGCCAGATCGCGATCATTTAAACCTGTAATAAAAGAATAAGGTGTGGTTTTTTCTTTATGTCGAAATTCATTAATAATATAGGTGAATATCTGCTGAGAATTGTCATATTCTGCCAAAACACTGTTTACAAAATGCTCATCCAGAAAAATTCGTTCTGATTTTATTTCAATACGGTCGTTTCCCGAAACAGGTGTCAACCTTAATCCGGCATCAGTTAATGACCAGACTTCTTTAAAGGCATCATTCACACTGTCCACTGAGATCGGGTCCACAAGATCATCTGCAACAAGTATAATGTTAGATCGATTTTCCAGTTCCATTTCCCTGCCTAAAAAATCCAGATGAACAAAGACATTGAACGGAGTTATCTGATCTGCCCTGAGATTGAATCCGCCGAACTCGTTTTTTGAAGCAATCGATCTAACTGTAAATCTGTGTGCAATACTCTCTTCTGAATCCAGTGCAAGCGGGACGTCACCCGGAAGTTGATTAAGATTATCAATTCTTAGAAGGAACTCATCCCCAATTTTTAGATTAAGCCGCTCTGCTATTTGAGAATTTATAACCGCCTCTTCAGGAGAGAGATTATCAAAAAAATCCGGGATATTCCCCATACTGCCAAAACGGTCATCAACACCAATTACCTGGATATTGTTTATTCTTCGACTGCCTCCTTCGACAACTGCGATCCCTTTTGTTTGCAGAAGAGGTGCGGCTGGTATCTTGAGATTGTCCGAAAGTTCCATTGCAGTTTGAGCATTGAAAAACCGATCACCGGAATTAAGGGCAAATCTTGTATTTCCCAATCTTTCATTAACAATTCGGTTCAGGCTGTAACGAATTGAATCGCCTGTAATAAGAGCGCCGACTATAATGGTGGTACTCACCATTGTACCCATGATCACCCGAAAATGATTTCGCCTGTGATATATCAGACTTCTAAATATATATTTAAGAACGGTCATAAAATATATCCCTGTCAAACACTTAAATTCCAGACATTCTTATTAATACCCGATTGTATGGAATCCGTATTCCGGAACTGCGACTGAAATCACTCTGTCCTATTTTGTAATTCCAATCTTCCATCTTTAAGATTGTAAACCGTGTCCAATTTATAAGCAAGATCAAGTGAATGTGTAACCATAATCAATGTTACATTTTCAGCTTTATTAATATCGATAAGAATCCGGCATAAGTTTTCAGCCGAGGATCTGTCGAGTGATCCGGTAGGCTCGTCTGCTAAAACCAACTTCGGCCGGTTAATCAATGCACGGACAACTGCAGTTCGCTGCTGTTCACCACCGGACAACTGCGCAGGGAAATAATCCATATGATCAGCAAGGCCGACACTTTTCAATAATTTTTTTGCCCGGTCCACGAATTCTTCAGTATTTTTCGCCTTATTCTGAGGTATCGTAGGGATCAGAACATTTTCCAGTACAGTACAATGAGGGAGCAGATGATGAAGCTGGAATACAAATCCTATTTTTGAATTCCTTATATCTGCTAACTCAGTTTCATTCAATGCTGAAATATCTTTTCCGTCAATAAGAACAGAACCTGAAGTAGGTTTGTCAATTGCACCGATAATATTTAACAGTGTACTTTTACCTGAACCGGACGGTCCGACAACTGCAATGGCTTTACCCGAATCTACTGAGAGGGAGAGATCATTTAATATGGTTACCGATTCATTTCCGGAAGGAGTTTTGTATATTTTTTCGACATTTTTCAGTTCGAGAATCATTTATATGTCTCGGTTTATTTAATTTATTCATTATTATACTAATATTTTTTCGTACAAATCAACAATGTTTTGCGCCATATTGCTGATGGAATACTTTTTATGGACAGCTTTTCTTCCTTCTTCTCCCATTTTACGGATCTTATCCGGTTTGATCAACAGAGAAGCGATCGTTTCCGCAAGTTTTTCACCGTTGTTCGGTTCATATAATATTCCGCCACCTGTAGCTTCAATGAATTCAGGATATCCGCCTGCATTAGGCTGGACAATAGGGACTCCTGCAGCCAATGCCTCTACCTGATATACTCCGAAAGCCTCTCCACCGGGCACCGGAACTGACAACAGTGTTAGAGATTTCAGGAATTTTATCCGGTTTTCCTTGTCAAATTTTTTAAAAATATGAACATCTTTTTCAATGCCCTGATCTGATATCTTTTTTAACATTTTTTCTACAAAAGCCTTATCATCCCCTGTGTATCCACCTGTAAGAAAAAGTTTCAGATCCTTAAAACGGGCTGTCTTTTTTAAACTTATAAAAGCATCGAATATAATACCCAGTCCAAAATATTCGGACATCCTGTTTAAATATCCGATCACCGGAGGATCGGAGGGGAGATCGGATATTTCATAACCATCGAGGCCTATCCCGTCATATATTACCTCAATTTTGTCATCCGGAATTTTCAGGAGTTTTCCGGATTTCTCTGAATAACTCCTGGAGACTGCTATGAATTTATCAACATCAACAGATCTTTTCGACATCAGATCCCACACTTTTTTCTGATATTCATCACTCATGAGATCGATCCATTCATTCTCATCCTGCAGAGAGCATATAATTTTTGCACTGAGATCATTCTTTAACCGCCGGGCAAGTCCTAAAAGAAGTGCATTGGAAAGATGTACAATATCCGGTTTGATATTTTCTTTCAGGTATGTGATCAAGTGATCCAATTCCGTTGCCTGTCTTCCTTTTTCACCCATTAACATCGAAATGGTCATCTCTTCCAATCCGGATGCTCTCGTTGAACCGGATTTTTTTGCTGCAAATTTCAAAAGAGGCCGTGAGTCAAAAAATCTTTCGAGCCACTTCGGAGCATTCCTGTAGAAAGGTAATTTTTCCTTTAGATATATATTTATTGCACCGTAAAAAACAGGTGTATTATTTAAGTCTTCATAATTATCTATACTAACGGGTAAGTACATGGGAACCATATGGATGTCATGTCCGAGTGTTTTGACCGCCTTTATAAGCCGGTTGTCTCTCATACAGTTCTGGCAATAAAAAGTGCCTCCTGAACCGGGCACAAGATAGACAATTTTCATTTTTTCTCTCCAAAAGCGTAAACACGTCCGTCATCGGCTCCGATTATAATCATTTCTCCGGTTACGGCAGGGCATCCGAAAATGGGAGATCCAATCTCATAAGACCATAATTCCGTACCGGTTTCCAGGTCGACAACATATAACCTGCCGTCAGCCGATCCGAACACTACTTTCCCGGCGGCTATTACAGGTGAGCTGTCCACTTCATCACGTGTTTGGAATTTCCAGATCCTTTTCCCTGTCTTTTTATCAACACAATGCAGAAAATAATCTCGTGATCCAATAATTATCCGGTCTTCTCCGACAGCGGGTGAAGAAAAGAATTCTCCCCTGCTTTCTTCATCTTCATATTCCCAGACAATTTTCTGCTCATCAAGGTCAATACAGACCAGTTTACTGTCATAATGGCCAAGATAAGCACGATCGTCTACAAAAGCAGCAGAACCTGCTATATAGGAACCTGCCCATACTTCTCCTATTTTTTCACCATCGAGGACAGATATGATATGCAGTTTTTCATCACATCCGCCAAATACTACATTCTGTCCATCTGTAGCAGGAGCTCCGTTGATGTAATCACCTGTCTGATATGTCCATTTCAGTTCACCATTACCGGCATCAAAACAGTACATTTTAGTATCATAACTTCCGACAAAAACCAGTTTTTCCATACTGTCGGGAACGTCGATCCAGTTAGCGGAACCCATTATACCGCTGCCTAACTCATATTTCCATTTGATTTTTCCTGAAACAGCTTCAAGAGCAAAAAATTCGCCGCTTAAGTTTCCTATAAATACAGTCTCATCAACAATAAGAGGAGAAGCTTCAATATTATCTTCAGTATCAAATTCCCAGACTTTATCACCATTTTTCAGGTTTAAAGAATACATTTTCCCCTCAAGGGATCCGATAAATAAATTCCCGGCTCCTATTACAGGAGAAGAAATGATCGGGCTTTCCGTATTAAATGTCCACAGAAGCTGCAGATTGTCCGGGATAAACGAATCACTGGTCCCGGACAAATTTCGGTCACCCCGAAATACTGGCCAATATGCTGATTCATAATTCCTGACCGGATCGTCAGGCACATTGTTTTCGGAACAGGTCAAAAAGAAACAAGCTATTACAACTACTACAGGAATTATTTTGTAATTCAATAATACAATATTACTCTTCATATTTTTTCCAGGCAAATGCTGCAGTCGGGCAGGCATTAATACATTCTTCGGCTGTTTTTCTGAGACCATTGTTTAGGGATTCATTGAAAGGTACGGATATCCGGATATCAAATCCCCTGTTAATAAATGTCAAACCCAACTTTTCACCTGCCTTTTTTGTAATTTCGACACAAATATTACATTTAATACATTTTCCGGGCTCAAAATTCACAAGATCATGCTGCAGGTTTTTTTGAATAAGCTTTCTCTGTCCAAATTTGAACCTGCTCTGGTCGGCACCGTACTCATCAGAATACTGTCTTAACTTACATGTCTCTAACTTTCGGCAATCACAATGACAGCATCTCCCGGTTTCTTTTTCAGCTTCTTCAGCTGTATAACCGGAATCAATATTATCTCCGGGGATAATTCGTTCCCACTCTTCTGCTTCCTTAACAAACTCTTTAATCTCACTTTCAAGCAGTTTCCCGATCGAGGAATTAAATCTCTTATTTTGCCCTGTTAATTTCCTGCCGTTCAGAAAATTATCAACGGATTCCGCAATAAATTTACCGTGTGCAGCAGAACGGATCGCACTTTTTCCTTCGGAAATTGTATTTCCCCCGGTAAACACGCCGGCAAGAGAAGTTTCGTATGTTTTTCTATTTACAACAATTCCGCGGGGAGAAAGTTCAATTTCCGTACTTTTAAATATTTCAGGATCAATTTTTCCTGTTGTAATTACAACCGCATCGAAATCTTTTCTTAAATCATTTATGCTGAAATCCTTCCCCAGAGTCTGTTCTGATCTGAGCTCAATCCCCAAACCAAGTATATGATCGATCTCTGCTTTTAAAACAGATTTTGGAAGAATATCGTCCGGAGTGCCGTACTGCAGCATCCCGCCCGGTTTCTTATTCCGGTCAAATATGCAGCATTTATGCCCGTATTGTGTGATGTAATAAGCTGATGAAAGCCCTGCCGGTCCAGCACCGATAACGGCAACTTTTTTACCTGTGGATGGTTTAATCTCCGGTATATATTGCTTTTCTTTTGCCAGGTCGGCGTCTGCTACAAATTTTTTCAAATGACAAATGGAAACCGGTTCGTCGTAAAACTTTCGTTTACATCCTTTTTCACATGGTGCAGAACATATCCGGCCTAAAACTGCGGGAAGGGCTATATCTTTTTTAACAGTAATTATAGCATTTTCAAGGTCATTTTCTTCGATCTGCCGGATCATAAGCGGGATATCCATTTCCGCCGGACAGGCCCTGCTGCATATTGCTTCACAGTCTCCGACATGCTCACTTAACAGAAGATCAAGTGTATCTTTTCGTGCTTCCCTTACTTTTTCATTCCCAGTTTCAATTTTCATTCCATCTTCTGCAGGTAAAGAACAGGAAGGCAGCAATGAATCTGTTCTCAGATCATGAACAACACAGATCATACATGAGGCATTCGGTTCAAGTCCCTTATAATAGCACAAAGTCGGTATATTGATCCCCAGTTTTTCAGCAGCATCTAATACAGTGCTGCCTTTATTCACCGAAACTCTCTGATCATTTATTGTAAGATTTATCATATTATAAAACCATTACTGATTCTGTCGGACAAACCTGTTTACAATTACCGCATTTCTCACATTTATCCTGATTAATAACATGTTTCTGATAAGGTGTTATCGCTATTGTATCTACCGGACACTTTTGAGCACAAATTGTACATCCGATACAACTCTCATCTATAGAAAATGATATAAGGTTTTTGCACTTCTTTGCCGGACATATACCATTAAGGTGCGCTTCATATTCCTCTCTGAAATACTTAAGAGTAGTCAATACCGGATTAGGGGTAGATTTACCTAAACCGCATAGACTGCCCTGCCTGGTTGTTTGAGCGAGTTCTTCAAGTTTCTTCAGATCATTCGAAGTACCTTTACCGGCACATATTTTTTCTAATATTGCCAGCATATGATGGATTCCTATACGGCAGTGGGTACATTTTCCGCATGACTGACTGTGAGAAAACTGGAGAAAATTGCGGGAGAAATCGACCATGCAATCATCCTCATCCAGGACTAATAAACCTCCCGAACCCATCATGGTACCTGCTTTAACCAGATCTTCGTAGTCAATTCTGGTATCTGCCATTTCTGCCGGGATACATCCTCCGAGGGGACCTCCGATCTGTACAGCCTTGAACCTTCTTTCTTTTTCTATACCGCCGCCAATATCATCAACGATCTCCTGAATGGTAATTCCCATCGGAACCTCAATCTGGCCGCTGCGGACGATCTTTCCGGATAAGGATATTACTTTTGTACCTTTGCTGCTTTCCGTTCCAATATTTGAAAATGCCGCCGGACCGTTTCTGATTATCCAGGGTACCAGTGCATATGTTTCACAGTTGTTAACCAGTGTTGAATGCCCCCACAAACCTTTTTGTGCAGGATATAACGGCCTGAATACCGGCGATCCCCTGCGGCCTTCAATTGATGCAATCATTGCAGTTTCTTCACCGCAGATAAAAGCACCTGCTCCTTCAAATATCTCAATTTTCATAGAGAATCCATTATCAAGAATATTATTTCCGAGTAAACCGGCCTGTTCACACTGATCCAATACTGATCTAACCCGTTCAAGGGCAAGAGGGAACTCGGCATTTATATAAAAGTATCCATTCTCAGCGCCCACGGCATAACCGGCAATGATCATACCTTCTATTACACGAAACGGATAGGATTCCAATATCATACGGTCGAGATTACATATGATATATTTCTTTTCATCATCAGACTTTCGGGTAATTTCCCATTTCTCTCCTGCCGGGAAACCTGCTCCTCCTCTTCCCCGTAAACCGCTTGATTTAATAATATCAATTACATCTTCCTGAGAATATTCTTTAAAGCATTTTTTAACAGCCTCAAATCCGCCTGCAGAAAAGTAATCATCAAGATTTACCGGATCGATATTTTCAGAGTTCTCTGTGACGATCCTGAATTGTTTTCCCAGGAATGATTCTATTTCAGGATTTTCGGCAGTTGCGGGAGTGGACATAAGGCGATCCGAATTGTCATCGTTAAGAATATTCTCCAGGAAACCGGTTGTGTTGTTAACAATCCGTTCCCGGACCGACATTGGTTTGAAATGTTTCAGAATGATTTTTTTAACATTATCCGGTTCTACATTCCTGTACAGAACAGGTTTCTTATCTTTAGGCCGTATTTCCATAAGAGGAGAACGGTCACACAGCCCAACGCACCCCACCTGTTTTATTTTTGTTCTAATACCAGTCTCAGTCAGGCAGTTTTCCACTTCCTTTTTCACAACATTGCTTCCGGAAGCAATACAGCAGGAACCCATACTGATCCTTATCTCACCCGCTTTTTCATTATCACTAATTTCTGCTGCCTTATATACAGATTTCTCGTCCCTTGAATGGATAAAATCCCGAAGTATCCCGGAGATATTATTGGATGTTACATGACCAAATGTAATATCATCGATCTGTACTACCGGTGCCAATGCGCAGCAACCAAGACAGGATGCCTTATGAAGTGTGAATATTCCGTCCGGATCAGTATCATGATCCTTTTTAATACCCAGTTCCTCAAAAAAAGAATCGTAAATATTCTCCGCTCCTTTAACAAGGCATGCGGTTCCGTAACATATATGGATAATATGTTTACCAACGGGAGTATGATGAAACTGAGTATAAAAAGTTGAGATCCCTGAGATGGATGCCGGGGAAATATCTGTAGTTTCGCAGATACGTTTCAGAGCAATTTCAGGCAGATAATTATATTTACTCTGAATTGCCTGCAAAATAGGAATTACCGCACTCTCAGATTTGCCGGTTTTTCCAACTATTATATCTATATCTGATATGATTTGTTCTTTATCTATCATACACTTTACTTCTGATCACCAATACAATAAAGATTATTATTTCCACGTATATAGATCCTGTCATGCATAAAAGCAGGGATGGTCATTGTTTCTTCACCAAGTTCACAATTATTAATAAGGCTGAATTCTTTATCAGATTTAAAAATATACATAATTCCTGAAGTAGCTAATACATATACATTTTCACCAGCCAATATCGGAGACGAGTAAAATTCTTCAGGAAGATCCTGATACCAGTACCGTTCTCCCGTCTTGCTGTCAAAACAGGATATAGTACCATAACTTGCAGCGGTAAAAACATAATTTTCAGCAGCAAGAGGACTCGAAACCTCGGGCAGATCGTAATCAGTATCCCATAGTAACTCCGGAACAGTATCCAATTTAATTGCCGCCAGAATAGCGTAAGCATTAGCTGCATATACCATCCCGTCAGCATAAGCCAGCGATGGAGCAATCTCACCTCTCATACATTCAACTTTCCATAATTCACGCCCTGTAGCAGGAAGGTATGATATGACAGAGGGAACGGAATTAAGGATGATCTCATCTCTGTTTCCCGTATTGACCAGTATTGGTGATGCCCATGAAATTTCTGCATCACGTACTATATCGTAAGCAATATCACCGGTTTCAGTTTTCAGTGCAATAAGTCGACCACCCGTATTCTGATCATACTGGATCAGTAATAAGTTTTGATATGTGATCAAAGAGGAAGAGTGTCCGTAATGATTTTCCGGGAAACCAATATTTTTCGACCAGACGATATTACCTTCAAAATCCAGACACGCTACATCACCAATTCCGAAAATCACAAAAACATTACTGCCGTTTGCTGCCATTGTAGAAGCCGCATAACCGGTACCTGACTGAATTTCCGGCTTTTCAACCGGTGAACCGGGGATATCATTTAATTCCTTCTGCCAGAGGATCGTACCCGTTTCCGCATCAATACAATAAACAACCTGAGTCTGCCGGTCTGCTCCAGACAGAAATATCTTATCGCCCCAGATAATAGGGGAATTAAAACCGGGAAGAGGTATCCCGGTTTTCCATTTTATATTTTCACCGGATGCGCCGTCCCAATTTGTCGGTGCATTGGTATTGTAAGCTATTCCGATTCCTTCCGGTCCGCGAAAATTAGGCCAATTATTTCTGATCTCATCCAGATTCAGCAACGATGCTGAACCGGACGGTTTGTTTTCTTCAACTCCGATACCTGACAATTCATTCCCGGATAAAACACTAAAGATAAATGCAAGAGCAAATAATCCCAGACCGCTGAACATAATATACTTTTTTGCCAGCAGCTTATTCTCCCACATTTTTTCCGGTTCATAATTCTCTTTCAGATCAGGAAGCTGCTTTTTTAAGGAATTAATATATTTCAATGCAATCAGGAATGTCAAGACAAAAGCAAACAGCAGGAATCCCCCCGTCCGTATTTGCCACTGGTTTGTGAAATAGGCTTTCCGGGCAAGCAGATCAAGTGCTCTGATCTGTTCTTTCAGTGGTTCATTATTTTGATCATTCTGCAGCTGCAGCATTAGCTGATTCAGAGCTTCGCTGTTCAATGGATCAATTGATTTTGTCTGGATGTAGTTAGCGATCATCAGGACACTGAGTAAAACAGAAAAGACAACAGCTACCAGAGCAACTCTTCTTGCAATATTGTACATTAATTGAGTTTTGTTATTTTGTTCCATTTGTGTAATTATCTCATTTTATTTCAAATAATTTTCAGCTTGACTGTTTTAGTTTGATCAGTTCATCCGGATCCATTTTACCGCGCCTTACCAGCTCAACCGGACAGTATGAAAAACAACGGGCACAACTTAAACAGGAACCTGTATCCGCATTGTATTCAATCTGCCTTCTGAAAATGGTTAAATTAATTAGTTTCAGAAAGATTATGAATCCTAAAAATCCGCCTAATATCCATCCTCCGATCCTAAAATTGTTTTGGATAATTTTTGCTTCCGCAAAAAGTTCCTCGGTAAGTTTTCCTGACGAGCGAAATGCATCTGTTTCATCCGTCGTTTCGATTCTTTTTCCTGAATTCTCGAGTTGAATTTCCTCTGCTAAAGAAACGACGGCATGTTTACTGGAAAGCGGTATATGCATCCGGGAGACCACCCAGCCGCTGCTCAGAACAATAACAGGCAGCAAAACAAATAAAACAGCCAGTTTGTTAATATTACTTTTCCTGTTTTCAGGTGCCGCCTCTATAGGCTTCTTAATTGCTCCAAACGGGCAGGATTCTTCACACAATCTGCAATTAATGCAGTCAGTCGGGGAAATAGTTGCATGGCGTTTGGATAACCTTGACATCCAGTTCAGAAGTACACCGTAGGGACATAAAAACCTGCAATACGGACGTGCTACAACAGTACCCAGGATCAGCATGGATATTCCCAGGGCTATCATATTAAATGTTGCTCCAAATCGGAAAAATCCTACAAATGGATCATACTGACAGATAACAAATCCTGCGCCTGTAGAAGCAAACAAAACAGCAAGTCCCAGATAAATATATGGGAATATCCCCAGTACTTGTGTCAGCCATGATGGTACTCTGGCTGGTTTTAGAATGACTGCATCCTGAACTGCGCCAAGCGGACAGACTCCTGCACAGAAAGTACGGCCAAAAAATAATGCAAAGACCAGCGGCAAAGCAAAAAAAGCAATAACTGTCAGGGGAACGGTATAACCTGGATCAAATAGTGCAAGACTTACATTTTGAATTGAACCGACCGGACAAACACATCCTTCCCTGTAAAAACCGAAATAGATAAGACTGAATACCATTAACAGAAACATCTTCTTTCTGGAACGGAGTTTCAGGGCAAAATAAGAAGCCAGTGAAAGAACAGCGATCAATATTAACAGGTCTAAATATTCGATAGATTGAGAACGCGGTTCCGGCGTCAGCAGATCAGGATATATATATTCAGTCTGAAAATCGGGTTTTGGGAAACGCTGAACATCCTGTGCAGATACCGGCAACTGATCAAAAAATATGAATATCAGCAATATTATTAATAGATTCTTTTTCATTCTATTCTGTTATTTCCAAAATCCTATAAATTTTCAACGAGTTTAATCCCCTCATCACCTTTTAACATATAAGGAGTTTTAAGCGGTACACGTTTATATGCCTGTGACGGGCAAGACCTGGCGATAGAACACTCATTACAGTTTATGCAGCGGTCGTGCATGACCTGAAGGTAAAATGAACCATTTCCGAACGCAGCGCAGGCTTTTACACATTTACCGCAGCCGATACATAATTCTTCATCGATTGTATATTCAAAATATGGATTTTCTATAAAAATCCGATTAATAGCCCCTGTAGGACAAAGCTGATTCTCTGCTCCTGTATCCCGTGATCTTGCCCCTGGTTCCAGGTATCCCAGGCACAGATCACAGTAACCGCACATCGAAAAAGAGTTAACACATTTCACAGCAGAAAAGGGCAATACACAATTTTCCGAACATTTTTCACACTGGATACAGACACTTGGGTCCAACTGCCAGACCATTTCTTCAGCGGATGATTTGCTTATCAGTAATCCTGCTAAACCACCGATCGTAATACCGGTGATCGTGTTCAGGCCGGAACGCAAAAAATCGCGTCTTTTTATCCGTTTATTTACATTTTCTTCTGCCATAGCATTTCTGTTCTTTTATCGTAAAACGTTGTTTTAACTGGAGCTATTTAATCAATTATTACTTCATTCATTGAGCAATTTTGACACATATTAACCGTCTCTGATCCCGGATTAATAGTCTTCCGTCTGCAAGCGCTATAGCTGCCCAATTTTGAGCACCAAACCTTCTCGACATTGGATCATCACTTGTTTCAGGAACAAGCAACTCTGCTGATGCAATCGGATTGAATCCGGATGGATCTGGCTCAATCAAATACAATGTTTTGGCACCGTCGGTAGCAAGGATCAGCCCATCGGCAAAAATCATACTACCTTTATTAAATTCTGCTGAACGTTTTGTTTTCCACATGATCTGGCCGTCCATGTCCATACACGTCAGGCCGTCACGCCGGCTATTGGTTCCATACTGAGCATAAAAGTATCCGTCAATCAATAATGGTGGTTTTGTCTGATCACCAAATTCTTCCGTTCTGAAAACTTCTGTTGTGCCGTAGCTGCCATCTGCCTGTTTTTTGACCTCTATCATAGCCGCACCAAGTTCATATCCACCAACAACAAGCACTTTATTGTTTCCGGCATCAACTGCACTCGGCACCGAAATATGACATAACCACTCCTTATATTCCCATAGGATTTTTCCCGTATGGGGTTCTATTCCAACAACATTACCAGAAGTTTGTGGCAATTCTCGATGTCCAATAGGATTAGTAGAAGATATAACCATTACTATATGGTCTTTCCCGTCTATTTGTACAACTGAGGGACTGGCATAAGATTCATTGCCAAGATTGGGCGTTTTCCAGACAATATCACCTGTGAGAGTATTATAAGCAACCGCACCTGCGTCCGGAGCCTGGGATAACAAAATAAGCAGATCACCGTAAATCAGAGGGCACTGAGTAATTGCCCATATCGGAAGTTCCTCACCACCAAAATCCGTCCAAACGTTTTTATTCCAGACAGGCTCGTGAGTGTTGATGTCGATGCAATACAGGTCTCCGTTGTGACCGCACGAATAAACATGATTGTCGTCAACAATCGGCACGCTCCGCGAGCCGGGAAACATAACAGAGCCGGGAGCATCATAGCTAAAATTCCAGAGTTCTTCTCCACTGGAAAGGTCAAAACATCTCATGGTATCGCCAACCTCGTCATCTCTATCCAGTAAATATACCTTACCATCTTTGACAACAGGTCCGCCAAAACCTATGCCAACAGGAACAGTCCACAGAACTTCAGGCCCATTCTCCGGCCAGGTACGTAAAATGCCTTGCTGGGCTGATATACTGTTCCTATTTGGTCCATAAATTTGCGGCCAATCCTGAGCCACAATATGATCTGTAGAAAGAAATACTATTCCCAAGTATATCAACACTAATAATCTTCCTGATTTTCTCATTTTTCCCACCTATAATTCAATATGAATTTTCAAAATAATTTACAGGTTTTTTATGATGACCAGGGATTAATTTTAATGCATCCGGTTCAGTGCAATCGGTAAATTTTGAGCAGTCTCTGCACGGTAAATTTACAGTACATAAATTTTCATTTTCTTCAGAGCGTATTTCCCTCCATCCTAAAAATCCACTAACAGCAACAATTCCGCCAAGCATAAGATTTCGAAGTCCGCTTTTGAAAAATTCTCTTCTTGATTCTTTTTCCTCTGTATTTGTTTTCATATTCACCATAATCAAAGTTTTGTCTTCTCAAATATTCTTATTGTTTTCCGGAGCGGATCCAATACATATATTCTTCCTGAGGAGTCAACCGCCAGATCGAGGCCTTCAGTTCCTTCAGTAAACTGGTTTGGAACTGCAACAACAGATTCTATTTTATACATATTGTTATATACTTTAACTCTTGCAATCCCCTTTTCACTGGTAACAAATTTTCCATCATTTAAGATTGCTATATGAGTTGGATTACAACAGCCGCAGAAACCTTCTATTTCCATTGACGACTCACCCCACGAAGACCTGAGACTTCCGTCCATATTATAACTTTCAAGAGAATGCAGACCAGTATTCACAATCCAGAGAAATCCCTCAGGATCAATGGCAACATCAAAAAAGGGACTTGGAATAATAAATCCCGGAATATCCCTGGTCTCATCTTCGTCGCCGATCCTATGTAACATATTCCCGTTTTTATCATATTTCCAGACGATCTGATTACCGGCATCAGCAGTAAAGACATATTCATCCGAAACAGCAATTGATGTTATCATAGCTTCTTCGCCCAAGGATTCCCATTGAGTTTTCTTTTTGCCGTTTTGATCATAAACTTCAATGTGATCATTTGTCCCGAGATACAAATCTGAATTTTGATCCTGAGCGAGACAATAAACGGTTCCGCTCGTAGAAATGAAAGGAATAATACTTCCATCAGCGGTGATTTTTTGTACTGATTTGTCACCGGCAACAAATAAATTTTCATCAATCCCGACAGTAATTGCCGAAACTCGTTCAAAGGATAGATGAACCGGATTTAATTCTGAATAATGAAGCAAATCTTCATCAATTGTCTTAAAATTCTCTATATTATATTCGAAAGGATTTTCTCCTTCATCGTCAAAACTATTAGTAACAGCCTGATATCCAAAATATAAAATTCCCAATACTGATATTAAGATAATTGATCCTGTTAACAACCGGTCATTATCTCTTTTGGAAGATGACATTTAAAACCTTTCCTACATTCATCCGGATAAATATAATATTGAACAAAACATAATAACAGTCATAAAAGCAAAATTAATAAATCATGATAACTATTTATTTTGCTCCCCGTATATCAACACAAACAAGACGATGAGTATCCCGTGCAAGCAGCCTTCCATTCACCAGCGCCATGGGTCCCCAAGCATCATGCCCATCCAGGATCTTTGACTGAGTTAACAAGGTCGATTCTGTCGTGCTTACTTTCATCACAGATAACATCCCGTCATCATTTAGAATATAGAATTTTCCGTCGGCCATTAAATAAGGACCCTTGCCGAAACGAACTGTTTTTTCGCTTGTCCATACCGGATTGACAATATCATCAGGATGGAAACAGACAAATTTACTTTTCAAAGGTCCGGAATCCAGAGGCATTATTGAAAACAGATGACCGTCATAAAAAATTGGTGTCTGCTGATAGGAAGCAAGGCCTTCTCCCGGTTCAAGATCCTGAAGAAGCTCTACAGAATATGTGTTATTTTCCTTAATAATATTGAACATCATCGTTCCTGCACCGTATCCCGATGTTACAAACAGCCTTCCATCCCCTAAATAAACAGGGCACGGCATAACCACATTTTCATTCCACAAATTGGTTTCAAACATTATTTCACCGACGTCCGCTCCCTCTGCCGATATTCCCACTATTCCGCCTAAAGCGCAGTATACATACATCTTCTTACCGTGAATTTCATAAGGAATAATGGACGAGTGGGACATATTCAGATTGTTCGGATTGGGAGTTTCCCAGACCACTTCACCGGTCTCACAGTCAACGGCAATAAACAATGAACTTCCCGCCGGAGCTATTATAACCAGAGAATCCTCTATAAGGGGACACTGTGCCGTAAACCAGTCGGGTACTTTTGTACTGTACTCTTTTTGCAGGTCAATGCCCCATTTAAATGATCCTGAATCGGCATCAACACACATCACCTGACACATCGGGCCAATTGTTACAACATATTTTTCGGTCACAGCCGGTACCGTACGGGAAAAGCCATGCTGTCTCTTAATATATATATTGTAACCGCGCTGCCAGATTTCCCTTCCATCATCAAACGAGAAACAGCGTAAAAGATCCGCTCTCATTACTTCATCATAATCCAGAACATAAACTTTTCCATTTGCAACAGCCGGTCCGGCAAATCCTTCTCCAAGATCAACTGACCAAAGAATATCCGGGCCGGCTTCACTCCAGCTATCTGCAAGTTCGATCTTCTCTTTGCTGATATTATCAAAATCCGCTCCGAGGAACCGAGGCCAGCTTCCCTGAATTTCAGAGGGAGTCCCATCAAAAGAAGCGTAAATAGCTCCGATATTAACATCTTCACTCGAACCTGATAATGATTCCGGCCTGTTGTCCAATCCGGGAATAAGTTCGACAAAATCGGAAACCGGATTAGAAAAAAGAAACCATGATAAAAAAATTACTCCCAGAAAGGAAGTACCAAAAGTAGAAATAATATTTGAATTCTTTTCATTCATAATCGTCTATATTATTGACCTAAACTGTTTGAAATTTTCACAAAATTATGCATCAGAGTATTATATTTGTTTTTGTTGGGATCCTTTTGGAATAATCCGGATGTACCCTGTGTTTACTTTCCCCCTTGGGGTACATCAAATGAACTTAATTCGTTATAATCACTTTTACAGTAATTATCATTCATCATTTTCTAAAAACACGTTCTTCAGCCATTAGCTCGCGATGCAGGGACCTAAAACGAGCGGCCTGCATACAAAGTACAGGAAATTATCAATTTTATTCAATTATCCACATTGTAAGTGTTTCTTCATCTTTGATATAAATCCGATTCCCGGAAATTACAGGGTGTGCATAGACAGGAGTATCCGCAACCTTTAATCGAGCCACTTCTTTGTATTCACTACCATTTGGCTCCAAAACGATCATATCAGATTCACTTGGTAAAGCTAAAATGACAGAACCTGCATCAAGAACAGCACAGAAATTTCTATGACTCTCATCATTGGTCCAGGCTGTTTGCCCTGTACCGGCATTAATACAATACATTCTTCCACGGTTGGACAGGCCATAGAGAAAACCGTCTATAAGCACCGGAGTATTATATGCGGTGCCAAGTTCTTCATTATACCAGATCTCTTTCACGTCAAAATCATTACCCTGTTTTTGAACCGTCACGGCTTTGGTACCCAGACCATGTCCTGTATAAATTACTGTCTGACCATCAACGATCGGAGTTGCACTGGTATAAAATCTTCTCTGGGGCGGTGTCGGTAACTGCCATAACTGTTTGCCATCAGCAGCAGCTATACTCACAAGGTTTCTCTCTGTCTGTACAACAATCTGTTTTGTGCCCCCTACAGTGAGTAACACCGGTGATCCATATGACGGTCCTTCACCGGTATGCTTCCAAATTTCTTTACCGGTATCCAGGTCGAACGCCATAATCGCACCATCGTCACTTCCACCTAGATGTGCAACACACTTATTGTCTGTGACGATCGGTGACATACCTGTGAAGTATGTTGGAACTGTTCCAGTGAACTCATCTTTTCGCCACACTACATCACCGGTACCCGTATCCAGACAGGAAAGAACACCACCCACTCCCAATGTAATTACCTTTCCATCAGAAACAGTAGGTGAGCTTCTGGGACCCGGATGATTCCTTGCTGCTCCAGACACTGCCTGAGCAGCATACTTGTACTTCCATAATATTTCCCCGCTTGCGGCGTCCAAACATTGAATAACTTCTTCCGCACCCTGCCTTGTAAAAACATAGAGTTTGTCTTCCACCAAAGCAGGTGTGGCATTGCTTGCACCTACTGTTACTTTCCATTTTTGAGTAAGTTCTGCAGGCCATTTGTCCGGCACTTCAAAACCTGCTACTTTTCCATCCCGATTTACTCCCCGCCATTGAGGCCAATTCTGTGCGGCAACCAAGCTGATGTTGAATACGATCAGCAATCCTGCAATCACCGGGATTAAACGATTAATGTTTTTCATTTTACCCCCCCTATTGATTTTTTGATCTTTAATTAATCCGGATTTATTTACATATTAAATTCAAATCTTTTCTGATAAAAATATAGTTATGAAACAGAATCAGTGCAGGCGAATTTATACGTCTTCGGAACTTACTTATAATATAAGTATAAAATTTAAGAGATACATTTATTCAATGCAAGTCTTTTATTTATCACTTTTTTTGCTAAAATCTCAAAATTTAGTATTAATTTCACTCTTTTAAACTCTATTCTGACGTAATCAATTCTAAAATTATCTCTGAGAATATAATCAGCAGTTAGGATGTTTTTAGGAATTTTTTGGCTTTTGAGGATAATTAAATACAGGCAATATCTGGAAAAACATGAAAAAACGAGCGTTTTGACCGGAATTAACCACAATTTGCGATTCAGTTCTTTTTTTAAACGCAGAACACCTTTTACAGACAACCACTTGTCTGTTAAAATGTTCATAGAATTTAGTAAGACGTGCGGGATTATAAATCGAATCTAATCCCGGCACAACCAAAGAAATCTGCTACATGAGCTGCTTCCAGGAATAAACGAGCTGAATCAGTCAGTTGTCTTGTTACACCTAACAAGTATGCAGCGTCTTTCTGGTCGCCTTTATCAATATAGGTGCTATAACCAAGGTATGCCGCTTGTGCAGGATCAAGCTCAAATTCCAATTCCCACTCTTGATAATCGATGCCGACACCGCCATATATTGCCAAATTCGAGTTTTGATCTAAATAGCGGCTTGCTAATAGTCCGAATGTGATTTCAATATAGTGTTCAAAATCTTTTTTATATGGAATTATGGATGATCGTACAGCAAGATCGAAAGGAAGGTTTACCGGCAATGTGTAACGAGCACCGAATTGAGCAAGAAATTCATTGTCGGAATGCTCATCATCATAAATTCCCATGTCTGTGAATAACAAAATACGGTTACTAATTCCATAACCAATGCGGCCCGCGTAGGAAGTAGTCTTATCATTTCCGAACCCGTTCCCCATAAAATGTATTGATCCTTTACCAACAGGATCAGCAGTATCTGTTACAGGAAGTCCGTGAATTTGTGCATTCACAAACGATGCAGTACTTATTAATATAATAAGTCCAACCAAATATTTCTTTAATACCATGACATTCCTTTAATTGTTGTTCAATTCTTTCTATATTTTCCCGTATTGCTGATACGGAATAGTTAAAACAGATTTATTGTTAAATTTTTTTTCAACACACCTAACAGACAGATGCAGATAAGACAGTTTATCCCGCAGAGACTGACCGCACTTTCATCAAACTCTTCCAAAAGATTGTAAAACTCTCCGGATCCTTTTATTGTTTTGCGATACAATAGAGATATTGATACCCCCGCAGAAATATCTCGTCTCCGGCGATTGCCGGCGAAGAATCAAATTGATCATCAAGCGTGTTTTTAGTCAGAACATTGAATTCACTGCCATTACTCAATACAAGTGTAACTCCATCCCTGCCTAAAACATACACCCGGTCATTAACACCAACGGGGGATGAATACACTCCGCTTATCCCGTCAAGCCGCTGGTTTTCGTAATGCGGCTGCCCTGTTTTTGCGTCGAGACAGGTCAAAAATCCATTATTGCTTCTCAGGAAGTACAACATATCACCGAGGAGCAGCGGGGAAGGTACATATGGTGTATTTCTTTCTGTGTAAGACCATAAAATAGAGGGAGATCCATTTATATCCCCCTTTGCTCCTTCAAGACGGATGGCAAGCAGTTTGTTGCCGCTGTACCCGCTCATAACGTAAACTATCCCGTCAGCTTCAACAGGAGCGGGGATGACGTTTCTGGTAAGTCCGTCTGATTCCCAAACCAACTCGCCTGTAGCCAGATCATAGCTCCTTACTTTGCTGGTAGCACTTGTTATTACCTGCGGCTTACCGGCTACTTCCACAACAATCGGTGTCATCCAGGAGGTTCCCTCGTCCCGGTTCATTCTCCAGACTTCTTCACCGGTTTTTGCATTTAATGCAACAATAGAGGACTGCCCTTCATGATCCCAGTTTATGATAACATGGTCTTTATAAAGTGCCGGTGAACTTCCTTCACCGAACTGCATATGTTTATTCATATCACCAAAGTCTTTTTCCCACAGCAAATCACCATCCATAGTATAACAGAAGAGACCACGGGAACCAAAGTAGGCATATACGCGCTCCCCATCTGTAACAGGAGATGCCGTTGCCCAGGTAGTTGTATTGTGCTGTCCCTCATGAGGAATTTCTTCCTTGGCAACACGTTCCCATTTGATCCGGCCGGTCGCACGATCAATGGCCAATACCATATATTTTACAGGTTGAGTTGTTTGTCTGCTCTCACGACCCGCTGAAGAGCTGGTCCCGGAAGACACACCTGCAGTAACAAATATAGTGTTTTCCCAGACTATTGGAGTGGCAAAACCTTTTCCCGGAAGTTCTGTCTTCCAGCGTATATTCTGCTGTTCGCTCCACTCAGTCGGAGGATTTCCGTCCGGGGCTGCACCTGTCATTATTGGACCTCTCCACTGAGGCCAGTTCTGAGCAGATACAATATTCACATTGATCAGAATTACTAAACATGCAACCATGGTGATCAACTGCACTGATCTTTTCATTTTAATTCCTTTTCTATATTGTTTTGGTAAAACATATTATCTTAGTATACAGTTCAAGCCGAGTTTTTCAAAGTTAACAGATAAACACAAATATGCAAGAGTTTTATAGATTATGATGTTTCACAATACTATTGACAATCTTAAATTCAATAATGAGTTATCCCTTATTTATGGTAATATATTAAAAGAGAAGCAGTCTATTACCCGGGTAAAAAGAGATAAATGTGGAAACCAGGATTATTAATGAAAACTACAACAACAAAACCACAAGGAAAGTTCTTCATCAACCCAAAATTCAAAGATCTGATGAACTTTCCTAATCCAAACTCAAGTTATATTTCGAAAATGCACAGAACAAAAGGAATGTACAACAAGAATTATAAGGTAATTGCCAAATACTTTGGTGAAACAGATGAAAGTAAGAAATCCCCTGTTAATATTTAACACAACATAAAAGGCGGCCCTTAACGAGTCGCCTTTCTTTTAATTTGAATAGTACGAATCAGTTTAGTTTTAACTTCTTACACCTCAAGGTTTTCACTCTCGTGGTTTATGCGGTTTAGACAGTCAAATTCACAGAGAAATATCAGTCCTTAAAAAAATACATCCGGAAACGGCCTGGTCTTTGAATCTTCTATTACCGGGCGATGCAATAGAGATATTGATACCCCCGCAGAAATATTTCGTCTCCGGCGATTGCCGGTGAAGAATCAAATTGATCATCGAGTTTGTTATTCGCCAGAACATTGAATTCACTGCCATTACTCAGTACAAGTGTAACTCCATCTCTGCCCAAAACATACACCCGGTCATTAACACCAACGGGAGATGAATACACGCCGCTTATACCGTCAAGCCGCTGGTTTTCGTAATGCGGCTGCCCGTCAGCTGTATTGAGACAGGTCAGAAATCCATTATTGCTTCTCAGAAAATACAAATTATCTCCGAGCAGCAGCGGCGATGGCGTGTATGGTGTATTCCTCTCGGTGTAAGACCATAAAATAGAGGGGGTTCCGCTGATATCACCCCTGGCTCCTTCAAGACGGATGGCAAGCAGTTTATTGCCGCTGTATCCGCTCATAACGTAAACTACGCCGTCAGCTTCTACCGGAGAGGGAATTACATTGTTAGTGAGTCCTTCGCTTTCCCAGACCAAATTTCCGGATTCAAGGTCATAGCTTCGTACACGGTTAGTGGCGCTGGTGATAACCTGCGGCTTACCGGCTACTTCCACAACAATCGGTGTCATCCAGGAGGTTCCCTCGTCCCGATCCGTCCTCCAGATTTCCTTACCGGTGGCCGCATCAAGAGCCACTATAAAAGATTGTCCTTCGTGATCCCAGTTGATTATAAGGCGGTCCTTATAAAGTCTGGGAGAGCTGCCCTCTCCGAACTGCATTCTTTTATTCATGTCACCAAAGTCTTTTTCCCACAGCAAATCACCATCCACAGTGTAGCAGAAAATGCCTCTGGATCCAAAGTATGCATATACACGTTCTCCATCCGTGACCGGAGAGGCGGTTGCAAAGGTAGTGGACGGGTGCTGTCCTTCATGCGGGATCTCTTCTTTAGCTGTACGTTCCCACTTTATTTGACCGGTTGCACGATCTATTGCCAACACCACATACTTAACAGGTTGAGTGTACATGACGCTCATACGGGATCCTGAGGTGCTGGTCTCAGATGATATACCCGCAGTAACATAAATGCTGTTT
>JBHPLC010000110.1:0-5276 GCA_042564455.1 Candidatus Zhuqueibacterota bacterium
GGGAGGAGGCTTAAAGTTCCTCCGCAAATTGAATGATTCTGATAACTCATTCGGTTATGGTTTTATTATAGGGAATATCAGAGGCTCAAAAGAAGCGGTTGTTTACGATCCTTATTATTATGATCCCTACTTCCCATACAAAAAAGTAGGTAACGAATACTTTACACTTGTTGTCCCTATCTCTGTAAGTTTGAAGAAACGTCTGTTTAAAAATGCTATAGAATCTGATATGAGACCATATATTGTTGGAGAAGCCGGACCAGTTTATGGTATTGCCTTTCCTAATACCGGTAAATTCACAAGAAGTTTTAGTAAAGGTAAAGGGCAGGTAACTCTGGGTGCTTTTGTCGGATTCGGAGTGGATTTTGGCGAAGAAGCCGGCAGAACTTACGGTATAACAATTGGCTTCCACTACATGCGTTTCCTCGAACCGTTAGGTGAACGAAGAGATTATCCCGGATTTGATATAAGACTTAGTTTTATTCGATAAAGAATGATATAATTAATAACCGGATTGCTGACTCTTATTAAATTTTAGTAAAAGGAGATATTTATTCCCGATGAAAGACAAGATTACGAAAAGATCTGTTGATTATGCAAAATGGTATAATGATGTAGTTGTTCAAGCTGAATTGGCAGATTACTCGCCTGTAAAAGGATGTATGGTTATAAGGCCTAACGGATATGTGATTTGGGAGGCTATTCAGGCGGAACTGGATAAAAAATTTAAGGAAACCGGGCACGTTAATGCATATTTTCCCATTTTTATTCCCGAAAGCTTCATGACAAAAGAAGCCGAACATGTTGAAGGATTTGCTCCTGAATGTGCTGTTGTTACTCATGCTGGAGGCAAAAAACTTGAGGAAAACCTGTTTGTACGCCCCACATCCGAAACAATCATGTATGCAATGTATTCTAAATGGATAAATTCTTACCGTGACCTCCCTCTTTTGATAAATCAATGGGCTAATGTGGTCCGGTGGGAAATGAGAACAAGACTGTTTCTCAGAACAACAGAGTTCCTCTGGCAGGAAGGTCATACTGCTCATGCAACTTTGGATGAAGCTGAAGAAGAATGTATTAAGATACTGGATATATATGCAGATTTTCATGAAAATTTTCTTGCTGTTCCGGTCATGAAAGGTCTCAAATCCGAAAAGGAAAAGTTCGCAGGCGGACTAAGAACGTATTGTATTGAATCTATGATGGGTGATAAAAGAGCTTTACAGGCAGGTACAACTCACAACCTCGGACAAAATTTTTCAAAGGCTTTCGATGTTAGATTCCAGAATAAAGATGGACAAATGGATTATGTATGGCAGACAAGCTGGGGTGTAAGTACAAGAATGATCGGTGGCCTCATAATGGTTCATGGTGATGATAAAGGAATTAAAATACCTCCAAAAATCGCTCAGAGAAAAATTGTATTAGTCCCGATTTGGAAAAAAGATGAAGAAATACCTGTCGTCCTTGAAAAAGCCGAAAAGCTGTTAAGCGGATTCCCTGATAGATCCCATATATACCTTGATGACAGGGAAAACTACAGCCCTGGATGGAAATTTAATGAATGGGAACTGAAAGGCATACCGCTTAGAATTGAATTAGGACCAAAAGATATTGAGAATGAAAGTGTTATGTTTGCCAGACGTGATA
The DNA here is from genome assembly GCA_042564455.1 of Candidatus Zhuqueibacterota bacterium. GTDB lineage: Bacteria > SM23-31 > SM23-31 > SM23-31 > SM23-31 > JBHPLC01. The sequence goes on from JBHPLC010000110.1 coordinate 1,654, forward strand.
CTGGAGAAAAATTTCCTGTCAAGTGGAGTGAATTTAACGAAACGGCACAAAAAACACTGGATGATATCCAGAAAAATATGTATGATCAGGCTTTGAAATTCCGTGAAGATAACACTATTACAACTGATAATTATGGAGAATTTAAAGAAATAAATAATAAAGACTCCGGATTCTTCTCAATGCATTGGTGTGGTGCTCCTGACTGTGAAGATAAAATTCAGGAAGAAACGAAAGCCACTATACGTGTTATCCCGTTTGATGATGAGAATGAAGAAGGGAAATGTATTCTTTGCGGTAAAAAATCAGAAAAACGGGTTGTATTTGCGAGAGCTTATTAAATTTTTGAACAGAAATTGCCCATAACTAAAATTAGCAGGTACTATTATAATGGAACTTACAGAAGAACAAAAAATGCTTAAAGACATGACAAGAGATTTTTGTCGTCAGGAAATTGCTCCGATTGCTGAAAAAATTGATAAAAGTATGGAATTCCCCATGGATACTATTAAACAAATGGGTGAACTTGGCTTGATGGGAGTTCCCTTTCCTGAGGAATTCGGAGGGGCCGGTATGAATACCGTGTCTTATACTATAGTGGTAGAAGAACTTGCAAAAGTATGTGCTTCCCACAGTATAACATGTGCAGCGCATACTTCACTGGGTGCAAATCCAATTCATTTATTCGGGACTGATGATCAGAAAAAGAAATACCTTGCACCCTTAGCCTCAGGTGAAGTTTTAGGTGCATTTTGTCTGACAGAACCTTCCGCAGGTTCTGATATTCGTTCTATGAAAACTACAGCACAAAAAGTTGACGGCGGTTTTGAAATCAATGGAAGTAAAGCTTTCATTACAAATGCCGGATATGCAGATACATTTATCGTATTTGCTATTACCGAGCAATCAGAAACAGACAAGAAAATTTCCGCTTTTATAGTTGAAAAAGACACACCCGGTTTAAAAACAGGATTAAAAGAGAATAAAATGGGCTGGCGTGCATCAGACACAAGACAGGTCTTCTTTGATAAAGTTTTCGTGCCTGATGAAAATCTTTTGGGAAAATTAAACGAAGGTTTTAAACAGGCTGTAATAATATTAGATGGAGGCCGCATCAGTGTTGCCGCCCTGTCTCTTGGGATTGCTGATGCAGCATTTGAAGAATCGCTTAAATATTCGCAGGAAAGACATCAGTTCGGAAAACCCCTGTCGGCTTTTCAGACAACACAAATTAAAATTGCAGATATGGCTACACAAATAGAAGCGGCAAGGCTTTTAACTTACAAAGCCGCAGGATTAAAAGATGAAGGGAAAGACTATTTAAAAGAAGCTTCAATGGCAAAACTTTTTGCATCGGAAGTAGCCACAAGAACTGCATCTGAAGCTGTTCAGATACATGGAGGTTACGGTTATTCTATGGAATATCCTGTAGAAAGATACTTCAGAGATGCCAAAGCATGTGAAATTGGTGAAGGAACTTCCGAGATTCAAAGACTGCTGTTGGCTAGGCAGCTTTTTAAAGAATCCTGAAATGCAGAAAATCAAAAAGAAAATCGCAAGACTTCTACATAATAAGTCTTGGCTGAAGATCATTTCCGGTATAACTAAAAGAAGAGGGATCTACTTTTATTGGGGATTGCTTTTTGTCCTCCTGATATTTATCGGTACCTATCTCTTCCCCAGAGGAAAGGCTGCAAAATATGCTGAATATCAGATCGGTACTGTTGCCCCTGAGAGAATCATCTCACCTGTAAAATTTGATATAAATAAAACATCCGATGATTATGAACAGGAAAAAGAAAACGCCAGACAAAGTGTTTTAGCAAGATTTTACCGTGATTATGAAGCAGAAAGAGAATCTGAAAACAACATGTCTGATTTTTTCAATAAAATCACGGAATTTAGAAAAATAAACACAACCTTAAATGAATTGAATTTAAGGTTAAACAGAGAAGAGCCGGATACTGCTTTGATTAAACAGATTGAATCTGTGGAATCTCAGATTGATTTTATCGACAACCAGTTTAAAAGAGAAAGCAACATTGATATCCTGTCGTCAGATTTTTTATTATTGCAAATGTTTTCGGATGAGGAAATAGTTGAATTGCAAAATAATTGTACCAGAGTTCTAAAAGATGTATCCTCAATAGGAAAATTGAACATTTTAAAAAATCAATCACCGTTTATAGATATCGATTTGCTAATAAGGGAAGGCTCTTCAGAAATTGTAAGAAATATCAATTCTTATATTGACCAAAACGACAGTTATAGTGAAATATCCGGCAGACTTGAGTATTATTATGCTGCATCAGGCGATACTGTTGATGTCGGAAACGATATTATTCAAAGTTTTCTGATCCCGAATATTAAATACGATGCAGAACTTACAGAAAGCCTGAGAGCAGAAGAAGCCGCGAAAGTGGCACGTTCAAGAGGATTTGTCGAGCAGGATGAGAAAATAATTGACCGCTACGAAAGAGTAACTCAGGAAACATACCTGAAGATCCAGTCTCTCAGAGAATATCTGACAAAGGAAGGTGTAGTCTTAGGGAGGTTCTCAACAATTCTGATCTACTTCGGTCAGGCAGGATTCCTTGCATTCCTTGTGCTGTTATTTGGTATATATTTATACATTTTCAGAAGGAACATTATAAAAAATTCAGTCGATGTTACAATTATCTTTCTGATATTCTTATCTCAGATATTTTTTGTCTATCTCGTATCGCAGCAGTTCGAACTATCCGGTTATCTTATTCCGGTTACTATAGCCTCAATGCTGTTAGCAATATTGTATGACGGAGGAGTCGGTATTTATGGTACAGTTATTATCTCATTTATGGTGGGAGGATATCTAAGTAATGACTTTAACCTGACACTTTATTCTCTCGCTGGAGGCGCTGCATCTGTAATAGCTGTCAGACGAATAAGACATTTAAGCCAGTTCTTCAAGGCAATAATCTATATATTTCTGACATATGCATTAGTATTATTTATTACTAACGTCATCCGGGGAATGACTTTAGGTGATATCTCCTGGATAATGTTTAGATATACGTTGCCTAATTCATTATTATCTCCCTTGATTACATTGGGTTTTCTTGCTTTTTTTGAAGTGATATTCGGAAAATCCACCAACATGACACTTCTGGAATTGTCCGATTTAAACAGACCGCTTCTAAGAGAATTGTCAATGACCGCTCCGGGAACTTATCACCATAGTATAATATTAGGCAATCTTGCTGAACGTGCTGCGGAAGCGATAGGAGCAAATTCATTATTGGCACGTGTCGGATGTTATTATCACGATATTGGAAAAATGGTTAAACCTCAATATTTCATTGAAAACGAACCGGATGCCGGAGAAAAACATGATTCTCTCGCTCCGAGTATGAGCAGTCTGATTATCTCAGCTCATGTCCGGGAAGGTCTCGAATATGCTGAAAAACATCGCCTTCCCCAAAGTGTCAAAGATTTCATTCTCCAGCATCACGGAACAAGCAAAATCTCCTTTTTTTATGAAAAGGCACTTCAAAAATCCAAAGATAAAAACATAAATCCATCCGATTATTGTTACCCCGGGCCAAAACCTCAGACCAAAGAAACAGGGATCGCAATGCTCGCAGACG